>NZ_AYSF01000029.1:0-59470 GCF_000498995.1 Geobacillus thermopakistaniensis | reverse complement strand
AAAATGAACACGAAAGTGCTGCAAGTCATCCTTGCCGTGTTGATTTTGGCGACGGCGGTGAAAATTTGGGTGGATATTTTATGATCGAAGCGCTTTCGTGTTCATTTTTTGCCCCGCTTTCGCCCCTAGCGGAGAGGCAAGCAAGCTCGCGACGACCATGATGAGCGCCGGGATGTAATCGACTTGGCCGGTGGCGATTTTCCCGAACGTAGAGCCAATGGAGGAAATGAACGTAATGGCCAAAGACGTAGCGATCGTCATTCGCGTCGGGATTTTCAGGACAACGAGCATGACCGGCACAAGCAAAAACGCCCCCGCTGCCCCGACGATGCCGGACCCGACGCCGATCAGAAACGCCAAGGCGGCCGCCACCCCTTTGTTGAACGTCACTTGGTCAAGCGGAATGTCATCGATCCCTTTTTTCGGCACAAACATCATGATGGCCGCCAATGCCGCCAAGATGCCGTAAACGACGTTAATCGTTCCCTCGCTCATCAGCTTCGAGCCATAGCCGCCGACAAAACTGCCAACAAGAATGCTTGCGCCCATATAGAGAATGAGCGATTTGTTCAAATAGCCGCTTTTTCGATACGCCCACACGCCGCCGATCGTGGCGAAAAACACTTGCACCGCGCTGATTCCCGACACTTCATGAGCGCTGAACGCCGCCAGCCCAAACAACGGCGGAAGATACAGAAGCATCGGATATTTAATAATCGACCCGCCGATCCCCACCATCCCAGAAATAAATGAACCGACAAAGCCGATTAAAAAGATGACAATGAGAAACGCGAGCGAAACATCCATCGACCATCCCTCCCTTTTGTTTTCAAAAGGGACGAGGCACGCCCCCGTCCCCTGCCAATCTGTGCCGCTTCTTTAGGCATGGGTATGATGCAGCGCGCAGCGGTTCGGGCCGATCTCAAGCTCCCGCTCTGTTTCGATATCCACGGTTTTGAGCCCGCGGTTGATGGCGACAATGTCTTCAAAGTTCGGCGGGGTTTCGGTATTGGCGCTTTGGATGACAAGATCGATAAATTCGTCTTTTGGTTTGTTTTGCATCATCTCATTGCGGGCGCGGATGCGGCCTAACGTATCGCCGACATACCCCTCCGCGTTGATTTCTTCGTCTAAGTTCGCGTAGTGAGCCGGCAAGACGATCACATCATCCGCCATAGCCGCCACTTTTTCATATACGGTGTGATACAAATCTTCCGCCCATTCCGCCACCTTGCCGCCGAGGTCCGGCCGCCCGAGACCGCCGACAAAAATCGTGTCACCTGAGAACAGCCATTTGCCGTTGACAAAGAACGAGACGCTGCCTGGCGTATGCCCCGGTGTTTTCACCGCCAGCACTTCAAGATGAACGTTTTCGAAGTCGATCGTTTCATGTTGCTCGAGCGGCTCGAAATCAAACACCGCTCCCTCGCTTTTCATCAAGTAGTACGTTGCTCCGGTTCGTTCGGCCAGCGCCTTGCCGCCGGAAAGATGGTCGGCATGCAAGTGCGAGTCCACGATATGCGTGATCGTTACCCCTTCTTGTTGGGCGGCTTGTTCGTACACATCGATAAACCGCAACGGATCGACGACAAGCGCTTCGCTTCCGGAGATGACCATATACGACAGGCATCCTTTGCCGACGCGGATGAATTGGTAAATTTTCAACTGATCATCTTCGTATACTTTGGCTTGATGGAGATGCTCACTCCACGCCTGCATCCCGCCAGCGAGCGTATAAACGTTGTCAAACCCGGCTTCCGTCAGCTGTTCGGCGACAAACGCCGCCGATCCGCCCTTCGCGCACACAACGACGATGTCTTGGTCTTTCGGAAGACGGTCGACAATCGAGTCAACCCCATCAATCAATTCAAAATACGGCACGTTCAAATACGCGAAGTTTTCCCCTTCGATTTTCCAATCGCGAAAATCGCTTTCGTTGCGGACGTCCAAGATGAACAACGATTCTTTGTTTAACACCTTTTCCGTCATTTGTTGCACGGTCATTTCTTTCACCATATTATCATACCCCCTAATGTATATTTGATTGTTGAAAAAGGCCGCTCATTACGATTGAGCGGAATCAAGCGGCCCGTTCCATTGCGACATGCCTGGAATGACGTTGCGCACACGGTCAAATCCTTTTTCGGCCAGCTTTTGCGCGGCCAAATCGCTCCGCGTCCCTGTGCGGCACACGACGTAAATCGTTTTGTCTTTCGGAAGCTCAGCCATCCGATTCTCGAGCTCCCCAAGCGGAATCGAAACGGCGCCCGGAATATGGCCAAACGCATACTCCGCCGGTTCGCGGACATCCAAGACAAACGAATCAGGATCGTGAAGTTTTTCTTGCAATTCTTCATTCGATACGACATGAGGGAATGTCGTTTCTTTGCGTGTTTCATTTTCCGCTGACTTGCGGATATAATGTTTCAAAACCCCATTTTCTTCAATCGTTCCTAAATATTGATGCCCTGTGCTTTCCGCCCATGCTTTGATATCGGCTTTGGATCCCTTATCCGTCGCCTGCACTTCCAGCACTTGGCCTGGCTGCAGCTCATTGATGGCTTTTTTCGTGCGGACGATCGGCATCGGGCAGGACAATCCTTTCGCGTCTACCGTCATATCGACTTTAATCATTGGCAGATTCCCTCCTTGATGGTTTATTCGATCGGTCCTTCCCAGGCGAGCATGCCGCCTGTCATGTTGACGACGCGGTAACCGCGGCTGTCAAGAAACTCCGCGGCACGGCCGCTCCGTCCGCCGGAACGGCAGACAAGAATATATTCTTCATTTTTGTCCAATTCATGCATGCGGAACTCAATCAAGCCGAGCGGAATGTTGACCGCTCCCGGAATTTTTCCTGTGGCGACTTCATCCGGCTCGCGCACGTCAATGATCCGAAGTGGCTCTCCAGCTCGAAGCCGTTCTTCTACCTCTTTCGGTGTGATTGTTTTCATCGTCATCCTCCTCTATTGCCAGGCGCTTAAACCGCCTTTGACGTTCGTTACGTGCTGAAATCCCATTTTCTTTAACAACTTGCTTGCTTTTTGGCTTCTCATTCCGCTTTGGCAAATGACCACCACTTCTTTTTCTTTGGATAGTTCGTGAACGCGTGCTGTCAATTCGTGCAGCGGGATGTTGCGAAAGCCCGGCAAGTGGAAAGAGCGAAACTCCATCGGAGTGCGCACGTCAATATATTGCACGCCAGGTTCTTTCAACCGGCGTTTCAATTCCGCTGTTGTGATCATCCGCACCCCTTTCGGCGGGATGAAGCGGCTGGCAAGAAACCAAGCAAGCAAAACGAACAATACGATGTTGATGATGGTTTGTGACATACCCTTCCCTCATTTTTAAATAAATAAGTTCACATTTCCTTCCGACGCATCAGCCAAATACGCGGCGACGCCAGCAAACTCAATGCCGTCGATCAATTCTTCCGGCTTCAGCCCAAGCAAATCGACCGTCATTTGGCAAGCGACGAGTTTCACGCCTTGTTCTTTCGCCATCTCGATCAACTGCGGAAGCGGCATGGCGTTATGTTTTTTGATGACCTTTTTGATCAACTTCGGGCCGATGCCGGCAAAATTCATGCGCGACAGCCCCATGCGGTCCGCGCCGCGCGGCATCATCTTCGCGAACATCTTTTCAAGAAACCCTTTTTGCACGGGAACCGGCGCCTCTTTCCGCAAGGCGTTCAGCCCCCAGAACGTATGAAAGATCGTCACGTCATGGTCGTAGGCAGCGGCGCCGTTGGCGATGATGTAAGCCGCCATCGCCTTATCGTAGTCGCCGCTGAACAAAATGATCGTCGTCTTTTTCTTCGGCTGTGTCATCTGGCTGCCTCCTCTCTAAATATACATATATGGGTATATTAAAATCTAAAAAATTATCCTTTTTGAATCCAGAACGTCAACACACCGTTTTCCTCTTTCATCTCAATGACCGTATGGCCGCTTGTTTTCGCCCATGCCGGCAAATCGTTTTTCGCCCCTTTATCGGTCGTTTGCACTTCCAGCACTTCTCCCGATTGCAATTCGTCCATCGCTTTTTTGGCTCTCACCACCGGCATCGGGCAAGCCAATCCTTTCGCATCCAATACTTTCGCTACGTTCATGATGATGACCTCCTTCACAACAGATTTTTATTACCATTACCCCTATGGGTATGTTACTACAAGAAAAAGAACGTTGTCAACACCTTTTTGTTTTTGTTGAGCAACGTGTTAACGACTTTTGACCAATAGTTCGATGGCTTCTTTGACAAGGTGATCTGTGTTTTCTCCTTTTTCCATGTTTTCCCGCAGGCAATGTTCCAAATTGGTGCTGACGATCACCGCAATGGCGCGGTCAATGGCATTGCGCGCCGCTGAAAGCTGGGAAACGACGCTCTTGCAGTCTTTCCCTTGTTCCATCATGCCAAGGACGCCTTTAATTTGTCCTTCAATCCGTTTTAAGCGGTTTTTGATCTCTTTGTTATATTCCATCGGCTCGTTCGCCCCCTTTCTTGACAATCACAAGCCGTGACCGAATAGCTTTTCACCTCATAGCCATAACAGCGCAACAGCCGGATGCCGACGTTTTTTTCGATGGCATCCTGGGCAATGATATGAAGCGGCTTTCGCGGGATATGCCGAACATGCCGTTTCAAATACGCCACCGGAATATGCAACGCTTGGCCAAATATGGAGCCGTTGCTTTCATTATAATCGCGCAAGTCAAGAAGAAGCAAGCCGTCCGGTACCTCTTCTACCGGAAGGCATGGGATATGTTTTACAGGATAGTAGCGTCGATACAACGCTGCGCCCAAAAGAATGAGAAAGAATAACAAACTGATGACGATCAACGGTTCACCCCCTCTATTCACCCTATGCACGATCATTATATACCCTATACGGTATAATGACAATAAGAAATATTTTCCTCAACAATTGGTTATTCCCAGCGAATCAAAAGACCATAGACAGCCGGGTGAAAACGGATAAGTTCCACGTTGCCCGCCTTTTGTTTCACATAGGAAAACAGTTCATCCGACGGAATCCGCTCATGGAGCGGCGGCCCCATTTCGCTTTCAATCGCTTCCCATTCGATCAACAGAAACTGCCCTTTTGGCTTCATCACGCGGCGAATTTCGTCAATGGCGGCTTCTTTTCGTTCCACTTCATGAAAGACGAACGCCATGATTCCTTTGTCCACCGAATGGGAAGGCAAGGCGGTCGAGGCGACATCCGCCACCCGATATTCGATGTTGGTGATCGCTAGTTTCTCGGCTCGCTGTTTTAACAATTCAATCATTTCCGGCTGCACATCGACCGCGTACACTTTTCCGTTTGTCGCCTGCGCGAGAGGAATCGTAAAATAGCCATTCCCCGAGCCAAGATCCACGATCGTGTCATTCGGTTTCACAGACAACATCGAAATCGCCTGTTGCGGGTCGATCCATTCCTTGCGCTTCGGATCCAATAATCGTTCAGCATGTTCGTAATGAAAACGATGCCCTGTCATCCTTTTCCCTCCTATTCCTCACTTCAATTTCATTATACTCGTAAAGAGAGGAAAAAAGCCGGCATTGGAAAACGCCGGCTCCTTTTCCCTACCGAACGGCGCAACGGTTTGGACCGATTTCCATCTCCCGTTGTTCCTCTTCCGTCGGATGCAATTTCCCCATGTTGGTCTGCCGAATTTCCTTGTAAGCATTCGGCTGCGGCGGCAAGTTCTCCGTGACCGTTCGGCGGAATTCTTCATCGCTAGAAATATTTAAACCATGATTCTTTTCATAAAGAACCCCCAACCGTTCCGCCACGCTGCCATCCTTATTCATTTCATTCGGCCCCATATAGTGCGCCGGCAATACAATCAAATCATCTGCAAGCTGTTTGTAACGCCGGTAAAGCGTCTCCCGCAGATCATCGACCCAGTCTTGCGCTTTCCCGGCAAGATCCGGGCGCCCGATCGAGTCGATGAATAAAATATCACCGGTTAACAAATATTGATCGTCCACAATAAACGATGTACTGCCGATCGTATGCCCCGGCGAATACAACGCTTCAATCACGACATGGCCGACGCGGATGCGGTCGCCATCTTGAATCGGTGTGTAGGTAAACGTCACCTCTTCCGCGTCTTTCGGCGGCAAGTAATACGTTGCACCCAGTTCTTCCGCCAACTTGCGCCCGCCAGAAATATGGTCGGCATGCAAGTGCGTATCGAGCACATGCTTGATTGTAATGCCGTGTTCGTTGGCAAAACGGACGTATGCGTCAGTCATGCGGTTCGTATCGATCAACGCCCCCTCGCCGTTCGATTCGACGAGATACGAGAGACACCCTTTGCCGAGGCGGACGAATTGGTAAATCGTTCCTCCGCTTTTCAGCTCGCCGATTTTCACTGGTTCCAAATGTTCGCTCCATGCCTTCATGCCACCTTCGATTGAATAAACGTCCGTATAGCCCGCCGCTTCCAACTGTTCTGCCACAAACTCCGACGAGCCGCCCTTCGCGCAAACGGCATAAATCGTTTTGCTTTTATCTTTTGGCAAACGGTCCAAATATGGTTCAATGCCATCCAACACTTCAAAATACGGAATATTGACGACCTCGACATGTCTCCCTTCAATCCGCCAGTCAGCAAAATCTTCGGGGTTGCGAGCGTCCACAATGAACAGCTCCTCACCGCGAATGATCTTATTGGCGATCTCTTTGACCGAAATCGTTTTTGCCAACGATATCCCCTCCTGATCTCATAGTTTCGTCAATGGTCCGTTATTCTCAACGATGATTCGCCTGATTCCACAATGCCATAATGGCATCCGGATCATACCCGAGCACCCAGCGGCCGTTAATCTCGATTTGCGGCACGCCCATTTGCCCGGTCGTTTCCACCAGCCTCCGCGCCGCTTCCGGATCGAGCTCGACATTCACTTCCTTAAACGGAATCCCTTGAGCGCGCAAAAAGTTTTTCGCCATGACACAATACGGGCATGTCGTTGTTGTATAGACAGTGACTTGTGCCATATTCTCCTTCCTCCTCTCCCTTATTAAAAGGCCAATGTAATATCGGCGTCTTTCGCAAACTGCAGGAACGTCGCCGCCCCCGCCACCTCAATGCCATCGACGAATTGGTCTTTGTCAAGCCCCATGACATCCATCGTCATTTGGCAAGCGATCAGCTTCACACCCATCTCTTGCGCCATTTGAAGCAATTCGGCAATCGATGGAACGTTCGCTTTTTGGAACCCTTGTTGAAAATGTTCTTTCCCTTCAGGAATCGGCAATTGTTTGTGCGCTTCTTTATGGATGAGATTCAACCCTTCAAATGTGAAAAACACCCCGACCTCCGCGTCTGCCGCCGCAGCAGCTGTCGCGATGTTGAACACCTTGTACGCATCAAACAACCCGCCGTTTGCTGCAATGATTGCCACTTTCATGCAAACAACCTCCTTATGTTTTTCGTTAATTATGTTTTATTGTCTGCCTCAAATTTATACACATATACACGTTTTTGTTATATACATATACGTGTATATGTATGTTACAGATATAATATTATCGAATTGTTTGTCTTTTGTCAACAGGAAAATACGCATCCAATTCTAAAAAAATAAAAAAGCAGCAAAACAAAGGCTGCTTTCAAAGCGTGCAAAATTGTTTTCCATATTTTTGCCTCGGGTTTGACAGTGATTCACTTGGTGACCCTTAAATGCAACATCAAACATAAGTTCATCCCCCTTTATCAGAGATCCATACCGAGGACCTACCTGTAAATATTTTACTTCTGTGCATTATAAGGAAACATCCGCCTACCTTCTGCTCCGAGTTATTAGCAAAAAAGCGGCTTTCGCCCAACCTTCTCATGACTGTCAAAACCATTTCCCATCTTTAACATTATACCTTTCTTACAGTGAAAAATTTCCTCAACAACCATGGCCCTGGCGCAAATCTTAACTTCAACTCCCATGCCCCAACGCCTGCAATCTGAAATTGGCGGGCCAATTTCATTTTCTGTCCCATGCTTCTGACATCTTCAAACCATACCTCATGAATGTTTCCAAGTTCATCAGTATATCGAAAAAACGGCGATTCATATTGAAACGAATATTGAATCGGTGATTGGTAACGCATGGCGGTTAAAACCGCCTCTTGGTTGGAGAGAGCATCCGCCAATGTCCCAGGCCGGTACGGAATGATCCAATCGTATCCATATAACGGGAGTCCGAGCAAGATTTTTTTTCGGGGCACGCGCTCGACGGCAAACTGAAGCGTCGATCTCACCTCACCAATTGGTGCAACTGGGCCAGGTTCACTTGTTAAATGGTGCCAATCGTACGCCATAATAAACATATAGTCGACGACAGCGCCAATGCCGCCGTAATCGTAGCCTCTTAGCCAAGGGATCTCCTCGCTCGTTTTCGCTGGAACGGCGATCGTCAAAACATATCCAGCCGGTTTTAACCGATCGCGCAACTGACGCAAAAAGCCAGTAAACAAATCACGATCCTCGCCGCGAACTTGCTCGAAGTCAATATTGACGCCACCATAGCCTTTTCGTGACACTAAATAAAAGATGTTCTCGACCAAATTCGCCCTTGCTTCCGGATTGTTCAGCACTTGGCTTGCCAGTCTCGTACTAAATCCTTCCGATGTTAGGTTCGTCACTACCGCAATGGGCGTCACGCGGTTTTGCCATGCTGTTTCAATCGCTGCGGCGTCATCCCGCGTAGTGACAATGTCGCCATTAGGGGCAAAGCGATATTCGAACAGGGCAATGTACGATGAATAGGGGGCAAAATCTCGCACGAGCGTCCGATCTAAGTTCGGTTCGCGGAGAGTGTAATAGGCTAACGTTATGGCTTGATACCAGGAAATATCAGGAATATAAATTTTCATTCCCGGATGCATTCTGTACGGATCCACCGCCGGATTGGCTGCCCGCAACTGTTCGACCGTCACAAATGCTTTCCGTGCGATGGCGCTTAGTGTGTCCCCTGACTGCACTGTATACGTATAGCTGGGAACAAGCAATGCTTGACCAGGAACAATATTCGTTTCAACTAAGCCATTGACAAGGCGCAGACTTTCCAGCGGATAATCGTATCGCCTGCTGATTGAAAAAAGCGTATCTCCAGGTTGAACAATGTGGATAAACATGACCATCCCCCCGTTGAATCAACAAAGCTTCGGCGCTGGCATCATGATAAATATATATATGCTTATCGACCGCAACCGCACCTTGTCTTGACATGGCCAGCTTGCGATTCTTTTGCATGTTCCTAACGCGCAAGTCCTCCACGCACACCAATGCTCACACGTGGAAGCGGGTGTCTTCTCGGTTCAGGATGATAAAAAGCGGCCAAAAAGCCGCTGTTAAAGCAAGGTAAAAAAATAATATCCAAACAATCCGGTGATCAGCAGCAACAGAGAAGCCAAAAACCAAATCAGCGGGCGCGATGGCCGGAACGTTTGTTCATTAATTTGTTTCGTCTTCACGACATAACTAATGGCAGAAAACACAATCGTGCAGATGGAAATCACCACCGCCAATGCTCCAATCAATCGGACAATGGCCGTGGACAATGCGTTGCTCGTTGATTTTTCATGCAAATTGATCATTAAAAAAGCAATTCCAATAATGGCAATCGAGGTGCGAATCCAGGCGAGAAACGTCCGTTCATTGGCTAAGTGTTGCTGAATATATTTGGAGTCCTCTGTCGGTTGCTGTTTCGTCTCTTTCATCCATTATTTCCCCTTTTCTCTATCGACGATGTGCTTATTGGATCGATTCCATTTGATCCACCATCCAGTCATAACTCATCGGTCCAATCATTTTTTTCCGTATGATCCCTTTCGAATCAATGAGATAGCTTGTCGGAATCGCTTGAGCTTCGTATTGGCGGGATACCTCTCCTTTTTCATCAAGAACGACAGTAAACGTAATTCCATACTCCTGAATGAAGCGCGCGACATGTTCCGGCTGCCTTTCCGATTGGGTTAAATTGACCGCGACAATCTCCACTCTCTCATCTTTATACTGCTCGTAAAACTTTTGCATATCCGGCATTTCCGCACGACAAGGCGGACACCAAGTCGCCCATATGTTCACAATCACTCTTTTTCCGCGAAAATCTGATAGTCTCACTTCCTCCCCATTCAGCGTCCGCAATACAAAATCTGGCGCTCGATTTCCCACTTCAATTCCCTCGGCGACTTGGCCTTCGCTTTTTCCTCCATCTTTCACCGAAGAAGCCATGTTTTTGGACAACGTATCATAGATCGCCCACCCTGTCAAAATCAGAAGTACCAATACCACTGTTGCTTTCTTCAACCTTCTCCCCCCTTGCGTTGTTAAAAGGAAAAAATAGAATAACTCGATAACAAGGCGCTAATTTTCGCCATTTGCCCAGTATAAAGCAAAACGCCGAGTACAACGAGCAACCAGCCATTAACCTTCGATAACAGTGGAAGCCAACGATTCACATTTTTTACGATTTGCAGTGATTTCGTCATGGCAAGAGAGAGAAGCAAAAATGGCACACCCAACCCTAAAGAATAAACCAAGAGAAGCACCATCCCGCTATATAACGTTTCCGTTGAACTAGCCAATAGTAAAATGGATGACAGTGTCAATCCTACACAAGGCGTCCATCCAGCCGCAAACGCCATTCCGACAAATATGGAACTTAACCATCCTTTTGCCTTACTTGTGCTTGTGTCCCAACGTTTTTCCTTCATCAGCAGACGAAAAGAGAGAATGCCAGCCATCTGCAAACCGAATATGATAATAAACAAACCGGCAAGTTTTTCAATAAACTCGCGATATTGAACCAACATCTGTCCAATCGCACTTGCCGTCGCTCCCATCAGTACAAAAATGACACTGAATCCGCCAATAAACGCAAGAGAGCGCATGAGGATCTCCCGTTTTCCGACCCGGATTCTGTTTTCCCTTATTGGAGTGCCTGTCAAATGAGCAACATAGGCAGGAACAAGGGGAAAAATGCAAGGGGAAAAGAAAGAAAGCGCTCCTGCAACGAAAGCGAATATCACTGACATATGGATCGACATCCTTTCAATTCAGTCACATTTCAAGAAAAGAGCAGCACATCTTTATTTCGAGTTTCGAACTCCTGTCCGATATCCCATCACTTCGCTATCATCCAAATCATCCATTGCCCGCCTCCCCATATCGTTAAAAATAGATACGTATACTCCGCCCTTTCAAGAGGATTTCGCTGCCAAATCGTCCACAACATCACTACGGCGGCAAGGAACAGCTGATATAAGTGAATCGGATGGAGAGCAAACAAAAAATGAACCAACGGCGGTCCGTATTGCCGTTCGAACAAATAGTAAACAAAATGCGCCCCTAAATAAACCACTATCGTCGAATTCACCAACAAATGCATAGGAATATTTTGGCGATAGGTGCGAAATATAGTCACGGCGGCAGCCGTCACCGCCCCAAGCATCACACCTCGATCTCCACCTGGCAAATACAACACCCCAAGCGGATTGTGCCATAACAAAGAAGGATCCATTAATACTGGGCTGATTTTCCAAACAACCAAGTAAACGAACACGCCGTCTATTAACAATTGTTGTATGCATCTCCGCTGTTCGCTTGAACCCGTCCAGACAACACGCCAAAACAAATACCCCCCAGCTCCAGCAACTAACCAAATGAGCCAGCTCGTGCGAATAAGCAAAGGCCCCACATCAATGACATCATTCATGTTCCGCACTCCCAACGTTGGATGCTCTCCAATGACGAGAAAATCTTTCATTCCTTTATCATCAATTGAAAACAATGCAAATGAATTTTTATACAACTACTCCTATGGGTATATTAGCCCCCAATCTAGACGTTGTCAACCAGTGGTATTAGATAAAATAAAACAAGCAAAAAATAGCCCTTATCTGCGGATCTCCAAATAGAATGAAGTGCCACCTATCCTTCAAAAGGAAGAGTCCCTATACAAGAGCACTTTCATTTTTCTACAGAATCAAGCCAGACTTCAAAAAACCATATGCCGCCATTTTCTTTTTTGTCTCTGCTCAACTGTCATTGATTCAGATGCATCTTCATCGCCGCAACCGCCTGGTCAATCAGGAAGATGCCGTGGACATGGCGACTTACCTTGTCAGGAAAGTTGCTGAGCTTTTCTTCCGAACGGGCATGACATCACTTTGCCACTGTTTTCAAAGTTTCATCCAGCCGCATACGTGAATAGACTCCAGCAAGAAAGGGTAGCAAGGCCACGATCTCGATTGCCCATGTGACTCCTAATAAATCTGCTATTATTCCAGCAATTAACGCCCCGAACGCATAACCACTATCTCTCCAAAAACGGTACACTCCCATTGAAGATGCGCGCCAGTTAGGTGATGCAACATCACCAATTGCTGCCTGCAAGGTCGGATAAACCATTGCTGTACCCAAACCTAAAAGAATAGCACCTAAAATCCATAAAGAAAAACTGTTAACAAATAAGATAAACCAAAGGGCAAATGCTTGTGTCCACATTCCATAGGTAATTAATTTTTTCCTTCCGACTTTATCACTCAATACTCCCGTAAACAACTGAAAAAATCCCCATGCGGCTGGATATACAGCTACTATTGTACCTGTTTGGCTAACACTTAAACCTACAGTAGTAAAATATAAAGGAAATAGCCCCCAAGCCATCCCATCTTTCAAATTCGTTGCCAATCCAGAAAAACTAATACTAGAAAGGTTTTTATCTTTCCATGTTGTTAAGTTAAATACCTCTTTGGATGATAAATTATTAATGCTCTCATTTTTTGTAGCATTATCTCGAATTTGAATCTTTAGATGTTGCCCAGTATCCTTTACAATTAAAGATAATAAAATTCCAATAATGACAATACCGATCCCTAAATAAAATGGTTCTGGTCTTAATGAGTAGGAAGAAGCAACATAACCTGATACTGCAGCCATTATTGCCACACCAGAATATCCCGCGAATTCATTTAAACCTACTGCCGTTCCTCTTTGGTTCGCTTTGGAAATGTCTATCTTCATATTAACTGTCATTGACCAAGTCAGTCCTTGGTTAATACCTAACAAAATATTTGCAAATACAATTACCCACCATGCATGTGCGAAAATAGTGAGAATAGGTACAAATAAACCAACGACCCAACCTAACAAGAGAACTCTTTTCCTGCCAAACTTATCAGCAATTTGCCCTGCAAAATAATTTACAATCGCCTTAGAAAAACCAAAACTAATGATAAAGGAAAGAGCTGCGCTTGTAGAAGCCAAACCAAACTGTTCCTCACCTAATAACGGTAGAACAGTTCGTTCAATCCCTACCATTGATCCAACAAATAAATTGGTAACGACTAATAAAATAAATTGATATAAATTTTCCTTGATCCCGATTTTTTTAGACATTACTTTCACCTCCTAAAGGGCTGGTGATTTAGTACAAAAGGTTGCTGATCCCAGACGTTTTTCAATTAGATAAACCTTGCGAGACGATCTTTCTTTTTTGGCGAAATACCGCTGATTTGCACGTGACAGCTATTTTTCACCTACCTTCTAAGAGTATGTCCCAAAAGTGTTGAGACATATCTTTCATTATTACACCTTTTGATTCGTGGGAGGCAAGAGGGAGATCGATGACGAATACCGATTCATCCTCCGCTTACGCTCATGCGTGGAAGTGGGGGCTTCTCGGTTTAGAATGATAAAGAAGTATGAGAAAGAAGTCAATTATTCACTCACACATCTTTCAAGCCCACCCAGAACGAGACGACGACCGACAGTCCAACGATAATCATCGGTGCATACGTGATCAAAAACGTTTGCATCATCCTTTTCCTCCTTCCCATTTTCCTTTGACGTACGTTTTGTTAAACAAAAAGAGGCGCATCAGCAAATAGAGCGATGGAATCAAAAGCAACAAGCCAGCAATAAACGCAACGATCAGCGCAATGGCCATTGTCTCATTCGTAAACCCGTCGTAAATTGTCAGATACGGGTAAAGCAAATACGGATAGTGCGAAATACCGTAGGCGTAAAAGGCGAACGCATATTGACACAAAAGCGCAATAAACGCCCAGCCGAACCGCCGTTGCCGCCAAAGAAGCCAAACGGTGAGCGCAAAAAAGAGAAAAGAAACGCCAAACATCCAGGCCATGTTCCACAAATTTGCGTAATGTTCAGGATTATGGTAGCGCAGCTGGTAAATAATGAGCAGTGCTGATAACATCGTCGGCCCGCTCCAAATAAGAGCATAGCGGCGCAACAGCGCTCGCGCTCGTTCATCCCCGGCCGCGTCTGCATAATACGTCAAAAACACAGCGGAAATGTACAAAACGCTTGTGACGCTTAACAGCACGATGCTCCATGACAGCGGGCTGGCAAACAACTTGCCGTAATCAAGCATCAGGGAGTCTCCGTTTTTTTCAGCAAATCCGCCTTCTGAAATCGTCAAGACGATGGACAGCGATGCCGGGATGAACAATCCTGTCAATCCGTAAGCGAGCAAATACCAGTTCCGCTCCGTCCCCCCGTACGTGTGAAACGCGTAGTATGAACCGCGGATGGCAAGCAAAATAATCGAAAGGCTGGCCGGAACGAGCAAAATCGATCCGTAATAATAAGCTGTCTTCGGGAAAAAGCCGACGATGCCGACAAAGAAAAAGACGAGAAAAACGTTCGTCACTTCCCACACCGGCGAAAGGTAGCGCTGAATGATGCGATGCAAAATATGCTGTTTGTTCGCCCAATGGCTGTAGGCACTGAAAAAACCAGCCCCGAAGTCGATCGAAGCGATAATAATATAACCAAACAGAAACAGCCATAACACCGAAATGCCAATAACTTCAAGCGTCATAGTGCCACCTCCCCGTTGCCATTGCCCTCCGCCAATTCCCGCTCAACCGGGTTGCGGCGGAACAAACGAACAAGGACTATTACGCTTGCGATTCCTAACACGAGGTATAGCAGGCAAAACAAGACAAGCATCATATCGACATGGGTAGATGATGTCGCGGCCTCGGCTGTTTTCATATAGCCGCGCAAAATCCACGGCTGCCGTCCGACTTCCGCCAAGTACCATCCGGCCTCAATCGCGATCATTGACAGCGGCCCTCCCGCCGCTAACAGGCCAAAAAACCATTTTTTCGTCGTCCATTTCCACCGAAAAACCGACCCGAGCCAATACGCCGTTGCGACCAACATTAAAAATACGCCAATTGCCACCATCATATCGAATAAATAATGAATGTACAGCGGCGGCCGCTCATCTTTTGGAATGTCATTCAGTCCGGTCACAATGGCGCCGGGATGGTTATGGGCTAGGACGCTAAGGGCGTATGGAATTTTCAGCGCGTATTTCACTTCACCGTCTTCTTCAAGCATACCAAAAAACACAAGCGGCGCATGGGAACTCGTTTCGAAATGCCATTCAGCGGCCGCGAGCTTCTCCGGCTGATAGACAGCCAAAAATTTTCCTGACAAATCGCCAACAAGGGCGCTCGCTATCGAAAAAATCAACGCCGCTTTCATCGTTAAATGAAGCGCCTTGCGATGATAAATGTGCCTGTTGCCTTTGAGCAAACGCCAAGCAGCAATCGAAGCAAGAACAAACGCCGATGTCATATACGCCGTCGCCAGCACATGGGCGACTTTCGTCGGCATCGCTGGGTTGAACATCGCCGCGATCGGGTCGATGTTGACAATCTCACCGTTTTTCAGCGCAAACCCTTGCGGTGTGTTCATAAACGCGTTCACCATCGTAATAAACATCGCGGACGCCGAAGAACCGACCGCCACCGGAATAAGCAAAAGTAAATGTTTTTTCTGGTTTTCGAATCGATCCCATGTGTACAAATAAATACCGAGAAAAATTGCCTCAAAAAAGAACGCGAACGTCTCCATAAACAGCGGCAGACTAATCACCTGGCCAGCCAGCTGCATAAAATGCGGCCATAAAAGCGACAGCTGCAAGCCGATCGCCGTCCCGGTCACAACGCCGACCGCCACTGTAATGACAAAGCCGCGCGTCCAACGGCGGGCGAGCAAAACATAATGCATATCGTTTTTGCGGATCCCGACCCACTGGGCGATGGCGATCATAAGCGGAATCCCGACGCCGATCGTGGCATAAATAATATGGAACGTTAATGTTAACTCGGTCAATACGCGGCTGAACCACACCGGATCGTATTCGCGCACGGTTCATCCCCCCTAAGAAAATAGTCGGCTGATCAACGAAACAAACACGGCTGCCGCCGCCAAAAAACTAATCCATACAAGCCATATTTCTTGCCGTTTCCCCACGATCATCCTCTCCCATCGACATTCATGCACAACAAATTTTATGATAAATATCACAAACTAGTCATTTTTATTATCCCACAAAACATCCTCGTCTTATCCCTTACAAATGCGAATAATTTGTGACATTTTTCACATATTTATTGTGAAAAGCAAAGAATCGGGACCCCTTATCTCAAATCACATGCATAGAATGATCACTAAAATTTATAAATTATACTAAATCTGCAATCTGATTTTTTAAAGCGTATTGAATGAGCTCATGTTTTTCCTTAATACCAAGCTTCTGCATAATGTTCGCTTTATGGCTTTCAACTGTTTTAGGACTGATTTTTAATTTGTTCGCAATTTGATTATTGGTATATCCTAAAAATGTCAACCGAACAATTTCCCGCTCACGATTTGTAAGAGGAGATCTCAGTTCTTTTTCCATGATTATTTTTTCTAGTTTCTCTTGTGGGATATGTGTACGGTAAAACCGTTCTCCTCGACATACCGCTTTCAATGCTTTGTACAAATCGTTCGTTTGACTATTTTTTAACAAGTAGCCATGAATGTTATGTTGAAGGGCTTTTTGCACATATATTTCTTCATCGTGCATGGTTAAAACAACGATTTTGGTATCCAGTTCATCCATGATTGTCTTTGCGGTTGTAAATCCATCAAGCCCTGTCGGCATAGAAAGGTCTAGCAAAACAACATCAGGATGATGCTTCAACGCAAGCGTAATCGCATCACAACCGTTGCTTGCTTCTCCAACGACTTCAACATCTGGAAACCCTTCGAGAAGTAGACGAATGCCTTTGCGAATTAAATCATGATCATCGACGATTAACACTTTCATCTTCTTCACCCCCTTCTATTGGTACACATACAAAAATCGTTGTTCCTTTCATTGGTGCAGACGTAATTATTGTTTCTCCACCTAAATGGGAAATACGCTCTTGAATATGTTTTAAGCCAAGTCCTTCGCGTTTTTCTTCAACCTCGAAACCAACTCCGTTATCTTTAATAGATACGTGTAATTCTTGCCCCACTCGTTCGATTGTTATACATACATCTGTTGCCTTTGCGTGCTTCATGACATTATGCAATGCTTCTTGAATGACACGGTAAAGATTAATTTCCACTGTTGGCGACAAGCGCGTGTATACATTCGTTTGAAGTGAAAACGACATATTTGGCATTTTTGATTCAAATGAATGAATGAGCGATTGAATGGTCGGAATGAGCCCAAGTGCGTCTAAACTTTTCGGACGAAGTTGTTGCGCATATAGCTTCACATCCTCCATGACACGACAAAGTTCTTCGCGTACCTCTTTGACATATGCGTGTAACTTTTCATCCTGTATACGTTGTATGATATTATCTAAAGCAATAGAAATACTGTAGAGTGACTGACCAACACCGTCGTGCAATTCTTGTGCGAGACGTTTATGTTCTTCCTCTTTTGCTTCTGTTAGTTTTTTCACCATCCATTTGGAATGAAGTACTTCTTCTTCTTTTTTCTTCACCGTTTGGTCACGAAGTACAAGCAAATAATATTTTGCACCGTCTTGTTCAAGGATAAGCGCTGTGCTCATTTCCACATCAATTAAGTGTCCATGATAAGTTGGCATTTCAGATAAAAAATACGGCACTTCTTCAGTGGAAATTAAATAACATCGCTCTTCACCTTGACGTACATCACGCTTTTGACAAAACGAGCAATATGGTACTTTTTCGCCAAGTTGCCACCCAGTGAGTCGCTTAGCAGCTGGATTCATTTCGACAATTGTTCGCTCATGATCCATTACAATGATCCCGTCTTGAATGTAAGTAAAAATTCTATCCAAAAATTTCATTTTCACCCCCCTTTCCCTATTATAGGAGTCAAAAGAAAAAATTGAAAGAAAGGACTGATGAAATCAGTCCTTATGCTTTTCTGGCAATTGGAAGTTTTTCTTGCACCCACGCTAAATACCCACCTTTTAAATTCAGCACCTGTTTTACCCCTTTTGCTTGTAAGATACTTGCGCCAATTGCTGAGCGTGCACCTGATTGACATTGAACAATGTACGTTTTTCCTTCTGGAATCTCGTTTAAACGATCAGCAAGCGTGCCGAGCATAATATGTTGTGCCCCTTCAATATATCCTTCGTCCCATTCTGCTTGATTGCGCACATCAATAAGGTGATAATGCTCGTCTTGTAAATATTGACGCAATTGTTGCACATCAATTTCTTCATATCTCTCTACTTCACCGCTTAATGCAACGACTGGTTCAATGTACGCAACAATGCGGTCCAATCCAATATAAGCAAGCGCTTTGCGAATCGCTTGTACATCTTCTTGACTTGCAATCAACACAATGTCTTGGTCATAGTTAATGAACCAACCTGCCCAGTTTGTAAATGATTTGTTAAAAGGAATGTTGATGGACCCTGCATAATGTGCATTCGCAAATTCTTGAGGCGGACGAACGTCTAAAATAAACACTCCGTTTGATTGATACTCCTCGAGTTGCTCACGTGTTGGCAACGCTGGTACTTCTTCTTCATTCAAATATTCAGGACCAATTTTGTTCACTTGTTTCATCATTGCAAAATATTTTGGCGGCTCCGGTTGCCCTGCAAGCAATAGTTTCACAAACTCTTCTTCATCTTCAATTTTTAGCGCCCAGTTGGTCAGCTTTTCATATCCAACCGTTGAAGAAGGAACAGCACCAAGTGCCTTCCCGCATGCACTTCCTGCTCCGTGCGCCGGCCATACTTTTAAATAATCTGGGAGCGCTTTGAATTTTTTTAGCGATTGGAACATTTGACGAGCGCCAATGTCCGCTGTGCCGAAAATCCCTGCTGCTTTTTCAAGCAGGTCCGGACGGCCAACGTCCCCAACAAAAACGAAGTCACCTGTAAAAATGCCCATCGGCTCTTTTGCGCCGCCGCCTTTATCAGTTAAGATGAACGAAATATGTTCTGGTGTATGCCCTGGTGTATGAATCACTTGAAACTCAACGTTTCCTACTGTAAAAATGCTTCCCTCCTTCACAAGCTCGTAATCAACTTCATTTAAATATTGATATTTCCAGTTCTCATCTCCTTCATCCGATAAATACAGTTTTGCTCCACAACGTTTCGCTAATTCTTTGGCTCCTGAAACGAAGTCAGCATGAATGTGTGTTTCTGCTGCAGCTACTATTCGCAATCCTTCTTTTTTCGCTGTATCGATATACCAATCAATGCTGCGACCTGGGTCAATAACGATTGCCTCACCTGTTCGTTGGCATCCAACTAAGTAAGACATATGAGCTAATTGTTCATAAAAAAATGAACGAAAGAACATATGCATCCCCCTCATTATTTATGTTTGCTTGCTACATCAAGCAGCGTTTCTATATATTTCACTCCATCTTGAACGATTGGATGTTTTAACAAACGATATATGCGTAAAAGTGATACAGTTGTCGAATCACGCTCGCAAGCAAAGCGCTCGTTCGTTTCTTTTAAGATGTTTAGTCCTTTTCCAATTGGAACAATATCTTTGATTCCTTTCGTCCAATACGCCATCGACTCGTGATCATTCATGATGCTTGTAGCGAACAAGATCAACTCTTCTGCTTTTTGCAACCATTGTACAAGTGTCGGCAACAATTGAATGAGTGTTGCAATCGCTTCAAAATGTTCGGACGTCAACCGAAACGGTGCTGCTTTTGCTTCCCATTCAGCAAACAACGACTCAAGCGTTTGTTTATCGTTCATGACATGTTGGATGAATGTGATTTTTTCTTCCATTGATTCTGTCGCTTCTTTTAGCTGCGGGAGTTTTTCAATAAAGTAATGGAGCGCTTCCCGTTGCTCATCCTTTTCAAGCAGTTGCAATATAGGCTGTAACGACATCGTTCATCCCCCTTTCCTACATGAGCCCTTTTAACATTCCATTCCAATAAATAATGGGTAACAGATTTCTTTTTAACATATACATGCTCATCCGTTCTTTCGATTGATCAAAAGGAAACGTTTCCTGGGGATTTTTATCATAATCAAATTCAGCTAAAACTAATTTGTTATAACCGGTCACAAGCGGGCATGATGTATAGCCATCATATCGAGCTTGTAACGGTTTTCCGTTCATGAGTGCGAGCAAATTTTCAACAACAACAGGCGCTTGTTTTCGAATTGCCGCTCCTGTTTTTGATGTCGGTAAGTTTGTACAATCGCCTGCGCCAAATACGTTTTCATACGTTTTATGTTGTAACGTATACGGATCAACATCAACCCATCCGGCCGCATCCGCTAATGGACTTTTCTTAATAAAAGCTGGTGATCCCATTGGCGGTGTAACGTGAATCATATCAAAACTTAATGTGAAGCGCTCGTTCGTATCGAGATGTTCAAATGTCGCTTTTTTCGCCTCTCCGTCAATTTCAACTAACTCGACACGATATTTCGTTTCGATCTTTTTTCGTTGAATGACTTGTTCAAGCGTATCGGCGTATTTTTTTACAGCGAAAATGTTTGGCAAGCCTGAAGCGAAAATGATATTTGTTTGGTCGCGCACACCGGATTGACGGAAATAATCGTCAGCTAGGTACATAATTTTTTGAGGTGCCCCTCCACATTTTACCGGTGTGCTCGGTTGGGTAAAAATCGCTGTACCGCCACGGAAGTTACGGATGTTCTCCCATGTGCTTTGCACGTAATCATAGGAATAGTTGCTGCAAACTCCGTTTTTTCCAATCGTTTCTTTTAGCCCTTTGATTTGATCCCAATAGATTTCAATTCCGGCAGCTACGACTAAATAGTCGTAACGCACTTCTGAGCCTTCTCTCGTTTTCAAGGTATTGTGTTCTGGCATGAACGTATCGACCGCTTCTTTCAACCATTTTGCTCCCTCTGGAATGAGCGACGCTTGCTCGCGAACGGAATCTTCTGCTTTTGCTGCTCCACCGCCAACAAGTGTCCAAAGTGGCTGATAATAATGTTTATCTGATGGATCAATGAGCAACACTTGACCGTACAATTGACGATTTTTTCTTAACAGACGGGCTGCGATTGAAATCCCTGCTGAGCCTGCTCCAACAATAACGACTTTTCCATCATATACACGAGCCATCACTTATCACTCCTTTGTATTCGTTTTCAAATTGATTTAATTAACTTAACTACATTGTATATATTTTCAACTCATATACCCATAGGGGATTTCCCTGATCTTTTTGTTATGAAAAGCATGGAAAAGGAGATGTTCCTTGCTTCTGACATCTTCAAACCTTTTCTCACGAATGTTTTCACTAGTTCACCAGTATATCAAAAACGCCCTGCCACTTTGGGCAAGACGTTCGATTCGTTACTGTTTGACGACGGCGTATAACCGGTAGCCGCCATCTACATTGATCGCTCGAAATCCGTGCTGCCTCAAAATCCTAGCAGCGATATATCCGCGCAGCCCGACTTGGCACGTGACATAAATCGGTTTTTCTTTCGGGAGCTCATGCAAACGGTCACGCAATTCGTCCAATGGAATAGGAATCGAACCGCGGATCATGCCGCGCGACGTTTCTTGCTCTGTGCGGACATCAATCAAAACGCCGCCATCATCGACAATACGGTCGATCTCATGCCATTGCACCGTCTCGACAAGTCCATCCATGATATTGGAGGCGACATACCCAGCCATATTGACCGGGTCTTTGGCCGAAGAGAACGGCGGAGCGTAAGCGAGTTCCAAGTCCGGCAAATCCCGAACCGTTAATCCCCCTTTGATCGCGGTGGCGATCACATCGATCCGCTTGTCAACTCCCTCTTTTCCAACAGCTTGCGCTCCGTAAATGCGCCCGGTCTCGCGATCAAACACCAATTTGAACGTCATCACCTCGGCGTTCGGGTAATACCCGGCGTGGCTGAGAGGATGAATATGCACAACGTCATAAGGGACGCCAAGCGCCCGCAACATTTTTTCGTTCAGCCCTGTCGCCGCGACCGCTAGTTCAAACACTTTCGCAATCGATGTTCCCAACGTGCCGCTATATTTCACGTCAAAGCCGTGAATGTGGTCAGCGACAAGCCGCCCTTGCCGGTTGGCCGGCCAGGCGAGCGGAACAAACGTTTCAAAACCGTGAATATAATGTCTCACTTCCACCGCATCGCCAATGGCATAAATCGACGGGTCGGACGTCTGCAAATGTTCATTCACTTTGATCGCGCCGCGAACCCCTAATTCCAATCCCGCTTCCTTGGCCAGCCAGCTTTCCGGCTCGACGCCGATGGCCAAAATAATCATGTCCGTTTCGATCACGCGCCCGCTTGTCAAGACGACACGACGGCCGCGTTCTTCCAAGGCCCGCACCCCATCTTCCAGCAAAAGCTCCACCCCATGCTCTCTCATGTGGCCATGAACAATGGCCGCCATTTCATAATCAATCGGCGCCATCACTTGATTGGCCCGCTCGATCAACGTCACATGGATGCCGCGATGTATCAAATTCTCGGCCATTTCCACCCCGATAAACCCGCCGCCGATCACGACAGCACGCCGCGGCTTTTGTTCATCAATATACGTTTTGATGCGGTCTGTATCCGGCACTGTGCGCAGCGTAAACAACGCTTCCGCCTCTTCGATTCCCGGAATCGGTGGCACAATAGGCTTTGCCCCCGGCGATAAAATGAGAATATCGTATGTTTCTTCGTACTCTTCCCCCGTCTTTACATTCCGGACGGAAACGGTTTTGCGGTCGCGGTGAATGGCAGTTACTTCGTTCAACGGACGGATATCTAAACAGAACCGTTTGGACATCACCTCCGCGGTTTGCACGAGCAGCTTGCTTCGTTCCTCAATCACACCCCCGATATAATAGGGCAGCCCGCAGTTGGCAAACGAAATGTATTCGCCGCGCTCAAATAGGACAATGTGATCCGCTTCGCTCAACCGGCGAAGGCGCGCGGCCGCTGTCGCTCCTCCCGCCACTCCGCCGACAATGACGATTTTTCTCATCTTCATCATCCTCCCTAAAAATGATGTGGTTTCGTCCATCCCCCTATAGGCGAGTTTGGGCAACAACCCCCTCGCAAAACATATACCCCTATATGTATAATAGCGCCCATAAGGATGGAACGCAGTGATATTGATCACATTTTTGCCCATCTTCCTAAAAAACGTTATTGGCGCGGCACCCATAGCATCACCGAAACGCCTGCTAAACAAATCGCCGCGCCGATCCAATCGTACCGATCCGACGTTTTCTGATCAACGAGCCATCCCCACAGTACGGAAAGAACAATAAACACCCCTCCATAAGCAGCATACACCCGGTCGAATGACGGAAACGACTGAAAGGTAGCGATGACACCGTACAACGCCAAACGCCAGCCCGCCAAAAATTCCCCAATAAAGCGGTTTCCCTTCTCGCAACCGTAACCAAATTAAATAACCGCCGACAATTTCAGCCATGCCGGCCAAAAGAAACAAGACGATTGCTTGAAGCATAGGGCAAATCTCCTTATCGATTGAATGTACAATCCTATTATACTGCAATGGTTCAACATTCCCTATAAACACCATCACACCACTTGTCTCGACTTTCACTTCAATGAAAGCAAAAAAATACACCTTGCCTTCATCGGCAAGGCATCGTATTCATGATCTTTTGGCAGCCGCATACAATTGCATCTATCGTCCGAGTTTTCGCCTGAAATCTGTACAGTGATGCAACAGACAATATAATTGCCTCTCTCTGACTCCGCCATTTTCAGAAATAGAAGCCATCCGCTCATTCCCGAAGCAACCGTTCGATCTCTTCGACCGGAAGATCCACCAACCGGGCAATCTCATCATTTGTCATCCCTTTGCGGGCCATAGTCTCAATCAGCCGCCTCATTCCTTCTTTCATTCCTTCTTTCATTCCTTCTTTTCTCCCTTTCTGCTCATAGGAAATGATCAATTCCAACACTTTCTCTTTTTCTTTCGTTTCCATCGTTTTCACCTCTCTTTGCAGTTGCTGCTCTTCTTCCTCCGACAGCTTCACATATGTTTCAAAAAAGCCCAGCAAAATCATACATTTTCCATTTCGCTGCCCACAGGAGAGAATCCTGCAAAACGAACAACATGCTTGTCAAAATGTCAAAAATCGTTTCCTATAAGTTCGAAATAAACCACAAGCGGACGGCGCCACCCCAACCGCATGATGAGCACCCGTCCGCTTCATTGACTCTATCCCTCTTCCAATCATGCCCCTCTTATTTCTCACTTGCTCTTTCCCGCGCACCCGTCCACGCTGCGAGCCGATCGTTGGACATCAAAAGCACACAAACGATCGTGAGCGCCGCCGGAATGAGCGCCCATAAAAACGTATCGGCGATCGAAGAGGCCAGCGCTTCCGTCAAACGATCGAGCACGGGAGCCGGGATGTGCGCCCGCGCTTCTGGCGACAACATCGCGCGCGGGTCGTGAATGTTCGCTCCAGGCGCTCCTTGCGCCATGCCGCGAAACTGCTCGGCCAATTGATTGGTGAACAAGTTTCGCTGAATGATTCCAAACACTGTAATGCCGACGGTCATGCCGAGCGACCGTACAAACGAATTCGTCGAGCTGGCCGCGCCCCGCTCCGCTTCGGAAAAATGATGGATCGCCGCCATGCCGAGCACGGAAAACGAGGCGCCCACCCCTAATCCGACAATGATCATGTAAAACGTCACCGTAAGCCGCGTTGTATGCTCATCAATCGTGCCAAGCAGCCCGATCCCGGCCGCAAACAGCAGCATAAACCCGAACATCACGTTGCGGTAGCTCGTTTTTCCAGCCAAAAAGCCGCCGAGCTGGGCCGATACAGTCGTCGAAAGCATCATCGGCAACAAAATCAGCCCGGAATTCGTCGCCGAACCGCCCGTCACCCCTTGGATAAAAATCGGGATGTACACGGTGGCGACGACAAACGTTGCGCCGGAGAAAAAGGCGACCAAGGTCGTTGAAGCAAACAGGCGCTCGCGGAACATATGGTATGACACGATCGGCTCTTGTGCCTTCGTTTCCACATACAAAAAAGCGAGAAACAACAACGCGAACGCGGAAAACAGCCCGATGATCACGGCCGAGTCCCAGTCATACTTCTGTCCGCCAAGCTCCAACGCAAACATCAGGCAGACGATCGCTGGAACGAGCGTCATCACGCCAAGCCAGTCAATGCTTTGCTTCGAATGCTTCGGCGACTCGCGATAGTAAATCCAAAGCAACAAAAATGCGACAATCCCGAGCGGAATGTTGATGTAAAACACCCAGCGCCAGTTTAGATAATCGGTAATATACGCGCCAAGCAACGGACCGAAGATGCTTGACAGGCCAAACACCGCTCCAAACAGCCCGCCCATCTTCCCGCGCTTCTCCGGCGGAAAAATATCAAACATAATCGTGAACGCGATCGGCACAAGCGCCCCGCCGCCGATTCCTTGAATGGCGCGGAAAATGCTGAGCTGCACGATCGTTTGCGCCATGCCGCACAACACCGATCCAAGCAAAAACACAATCATCCCAAACAGAAAAAACCGCTTCCTCCCGTACATATCGGACAGTTTCCCAAAAATCGGCATCCCGGCCATCTCGGCCACCATATACGCCGACGTCACCCAAACAAACTGCTTGAGCCCGCCTAAATCAGCGACAATCGTCGCCATCGCTGTTGCCACAATCGTATTGTCCATCGAAGCGACAAAAATGCCGAGCAACAGCGCGATCACGACCAATCCTGTTTTCGTTTCCGTATTCTCCATCCGTTTCATCTTCCTCTACCTCTGTCTTTTTTCTTTCACCGCGGCATGTTCGTCTTGGGCAAACGCCATCCGATATTCAACAAGCCCAATCTCGCAGCCCGGGCCGATCGTCACCCGCTCGCCCCTGACGACCGCGGCTTTTGTATGTTCCAAATAAATCTCATCGCCTTCAATCGCGTCTGCCACTAACGTAGCGGTCAATGGGGAAAGACGTGTCAACCAATGAACAGCCTTCCATGTTTTGCCTCGTTTAATGCGAATCGTCCGACCGCCGATTTCCTTGATCGAGCTGTCGGCAAAATACAACGACAATTCCACCTGCTCCGCATTCAACGTCTGTCCGATTCGCACGACACCTGTCAACGAAACGGTTTCCGCCTCGCAGCTTCCCGACACCGACAGCTCGCCATAGCCGCGAATCGCATGCGCTTCCACGCTCCCCTCCACCTGCACCATCCCTCGCAACTGAAGATGCTGCAGATGGGCATGGCCGCGGATGTCTGCTTCCCCAAACACATCCATTTTCTCCGCACGCACTGAACCGTCCATGTTCGCTTGGCCAAACAGGCGAAGCTTGCGGGCGGTGACCGCTCCTTTCATGTCTGCCGAGCCAAACACTTTACAGCGATCGCATTCGACATCGCCCCGAATCGTCGCATCGCCGCGGACCGTCACGTGATGGAACGTGCCGCCTGAAGCAAACGCCGAGCCGTTGATCGTTAAGTTTCTGACCGCCATCGTTCTCATCCTTTCTCTATCGTCCCGATTTTCGCCTCTTCATCGCATTCCAATGCCTCTCGGTATTCGACCCGCTCGATGTTGCATCCTGGCCCGATCGTCACGCGATTGCCGCGCACTGTTTTCGCCGTGGTATGCTCGAGATGAACGATATCCCCTTCAATGACATCGGCGGTCAACTCAGCTGGGAAAAACCATTTTTTGAACAGCGAACTTCCTTGCCGCTTTACCATAATCGTTTCCCCGCCGATCTCCTTAGCGCGGCTCGGGCCAAACAGCTTCACTTCGATATAGCCGGCATTCAACAGCCCGCCGACCGTGAAATGCCCTTCGACCTCCATCCGCTCGGCCGAACAGTCACCGCCAACGTCGAGCTCGCCATGGACACGAACCGTCTCCGCCGTGCATGAGCCTTTCACCAAGCCGTGGCCGCGAACCGTCGCCTCCTGGCATTGCACATGTTCTCCAATTTTCACACTCCCGCTCACTTTCATCCACTCGCACTCGATCCCACCTGTCACATGGCCTTTCCCGGCAATATGAACGGTGTTGGCTTTCACGCTTCCTTCCACGGTCGCATTTCCTTGCACTTGCATCTCTAGGCAATCGATGTCGCCATACAGCTTTCCATTCCCCGACAATTTCACCAAGTTGTACAGCCCGCCGGACGCATGCCCGGTTCCGGCAATAACTAAATCGCGCCGCTCCATCCTTTTTATCCCTCCGAAATGGTCAATTTCAACTCTTCGATATACGTTGGCACGTGCAGCCGCGCAACGAGCTTCGCCCCTTTTTCCACATACAAGCCGGCCGCTTCTTCCAGCAGAAGGCAGACCGTCACCCCCATTTTACGAAGCACGACCAGCTCGCATGATTTCCCTTGCAATTTTGGATAATGACTCTCGAACATCATCCATATGTTCTTTCCTTCTTCTATGCTGATCTCACCGGAACGAAGAAGCCGGTCAACGATGTAAAGGGAAAGAAGCTGCCCAAACGAAACGTCCTGGCGATCGCCCAACTGGTCGCTCAACCATTGCAGCGCAACATTCGAAACAATGTGACGTTTTATGACTTCCTCTTTCGTCAAGACGACCGCTGCCGGGTCAGGCGCAAACATGCCCGCCAACTCATCAAGCGACAGCTCATCTTTTAATTCTTTGATTTTCTCAATGCGCGCCAAGATTTTTTCTTTCGGGAAAAACGTCTCTTGCCCGGTGAATGTCGATTTTCGAATAAACCATTCTTCCGGAATGAGCTTTTTCCGCTTCCAGCGGTACAGCTGGCCGTACGAAATGCCAGTCAGCTCGAGCAGTTCTTTTTTCGAAATCAATTCTTGTTCCATGAGCTGCTCACCTCCTTCACCACCATAAGTGTAACATAACATTGTTACGTTGTAAAGAGTGTGAAAACAGCAGTGCCATACATATGTCAAAAAACGAACCAAAGCGGTTGACAACTTGCCATCTAGCTCATTACAATGAAACCAACTTTCACCGGCGATCAGAGGAGCAGCATGAAGAAAGGAGAATGAGCCACATGCATTCGACATTACAGAAGCAAATCGCCGCCGCCGCAAAACAAACGAAGGCCGATCTCGTCATCAAAAACGGAAAAATCGTCAACGTGTTTACGCGCGAAATCATCGAAGGGGATCTCGCCATTGCTGAGGGGATGATCGTCGGCATTGGCCGCTATGAGGGAAAGCAAACGATCGATGCCGAAGGGCGTTATGTATGCCCGGGGCTGATTGACGGACACGTGCATATCGAATCATCAATGGTGCCCCCGAGCGAATTCGCCCGCGTCGTTCTCCCGCATGGGGTCACCACGGTGATCGCCGATCCGCACGAAATCGCGAACGTCGCCGGCATCCACGGCATCCAGTTTATGCTCGATGATGCGAAACGGACGCCGCTCGATGTGTATATGATGTTGCCGTCGTGCGTGCCGGCCGCCTCATTTGAACATGCCGGAGCCATCTTATCCGCCGCGGAACTGGCGCCGTTTTTCAACGATGAACGCGTTCTCGGATTGGCGGAAGTGATGGACTATCCGTCATTAAGGGAACAACACCCGTCGATGCTCGACAAACTGGCGCTCGCGGCAAACGCCAACCGCCTGATCGACGGCCACTTGGCCGGCCTTGATGCCAACGCCATCAACGTCTACCGAAGCTCCCGCATCCATACGGATCATGAATGCGTCACCGTCGACGAAGCGCTTGAACGCATTCGCCGCGGCATGTACGTGCTCATTCGCCAAGGATCAGTCGCTAAAGACCTCGAAAAACTTCTTCCTGCCGTCACTGAGCACAACGCGCGCCGCTTTCTGTTTTGCACGGATGACAAACATCTTGATGACTTATGGTTCGAAGGAAGCGTCGACCATAATGTGCGGCTCGCCATTCGCGCCGGGCTCGACCCGCTTCTGGCCATCCAAATGGCCACGTTAAACGCCGCCGAGTGCTACCGGTTGTCGACGAAGGGCGCTGTCGCCCCGGGGTATGACGCCGACTTTTTGTTCGTTGAGGATTTGGAAACATTGAACATCACCCACGTCTTCAAAGCGGGAAGACTAGTGGCCCAACATGGACAGACGGTGTTTCCGGCCGAACGATCGGCAGAAAGCCTTGAACAGCCATTGCTTCACTCCATCCGTTGCCAAGCAGTGGACGAAACCGATCTTCGCATCCCGATGAAAAGAGGAACGAAAGCCCATGTCATCGAGATCATCCCGAACCATTTGCATACGAACCACCTCATCACGGACGTTGATGTCCAGGAAGGGGCTTTCTGCCCGTCGATCGAGCGGGATTTGCTGAAGCTTGTGGTCGTCGAACGCCATCGCGGCCTCGGCATCGGCCTTGGCATCGTCCGCGGCTTCGGATTCAAGGCAGGCGCCATCGCTTCTTCGATCGCGCACGACTCACACCATATCATCGCCGCCGGAACAAACGATCGCGACCTCGCCGCCGCCATCGAACAGCTCCGCGAGCAGCACGGCGGCTTGGCGGTCATCAAAGACGGAGCGGTGCTTGCCAGCCTGCCGCTTGAGATCGGCGGTCTAATGACAAGAAAAGACTATACCGAGGTGCTAAGCGGATTGAAGCAGATTGACAAAGCCCTTAAAGCCATCGGCGCCAATGGCTCGTTCAACCCATTCATCACATTGTCCTTCCTCGCCTTGCCGGTCATCCCAGAGCTCAAGCTGACCGACCAAGGATTATTTGATGTAAATAAATGGGAATTTATTCCTGTTGAAGCGGTGTAACCCCTCCCGATTGAGGCTGGCGTTTCAAAGCAAGAGGATTACGGGAGCACCGCCTTACAGCAGGGCGCTCATTCACAACTAAGGTCAACCGCGAAGCAAATCAGTCCCTTCATCCCCCATTGATTGCGGGGATGAAGGGATTTTCTTCACTCCGCCCTTTTTCCTCGATTTTCACAGCGCCATGTGCGGCATTGGCATAAGCACGTTCCCGCATGATGCATATAGTGAAACAGCAACATGGCCGAAAGGAAGGTGCAAGGAAATTGATCACCATCAGTCTTTGCATGATCGTCAAAAATGAAGAAGACGTCCTTGCCCGCTGTTTGGACAGCGTCCAACATCTCGTAGACGAAATCGTGATTGTGGATACAGGATCAACGGATCGCACGAAAGAAATCGCCCGCTCCTACACCGCACGAGTCATCGACTTTCCTTGGAGCAATGATTTCTCGGCGGCGCGAAACTTCTCCTTTTCCCACGCCACCATGGACTATATTTTTTGGCTGGACGCAGACGACATCTTGCCGGCAGAAGAGCAGACCAAATTCCTCACATTGAAGCGCACCCTTTCTTCTGACATCGACTCCGTCACCATGATTTACAGCCTTGCCCAAGATGAATATGGAAAGACGATCTCTAGCGTCCGCCGAAATCGTCTCGTCAAACGATCCAGCGGCTTCCGATGGCATGGGATGGTTCATGAATATCTAGAAGTATGGGGAACGATTCTCAACAGCGATATTACCATTATTCATCAACCGAACCGCTGCGCTTCAGATCGAAATTTGCAAATCTATGAGAAACAGTTGGCACAAGGAAAAGAATTTTCCCCAAGAGATCTGTTTTACTTTGCCAACGAACTGTTCGACCATCAACAATACGAGCGGGCCATTCAGTATTATGAACAGTTTTTGCAGACAAAAAAAGGGTGGGTGGAAGATTGCATCGCCGCCTGCGGAAAGGTAGCGGATTGTTTTGATGCGCTTGGTGATGAAGAACAGGCATTGCGATATGCGCTCCGATCGTTCGAATACGATACCCCTCGGGCTGAATGCTGCTGCCGGCTGGGCTATTACTTTCTTCAGCGCAAGCAATATCGTCTTGCCGCATTTTGGTACCATTTAGCCACTCAGCTCACAATGCCTTCCGACAGCTGGGGATTTGTTCATCATGCTTGTTGGACTTGGCTTCCCCACTTGCAGCTTTGTGTATGTCACTTTTACATGGGCGAGTACGAGTTAGCATACCAACATAACGAAAAAGCCAAACAATACGTTCCTCAGCATCCCGCGGTTTTGCACAACGAATGTTTGCTGCAATCCATTCTCGCCGCCGAAAGCACGTTCCACCAAACCGATGAATCGTGATGAAGGGAGGTTATGCCGCTTGTCTGACCGACGTCCTATTCGAGTAAAATGTCTTTCCCCTTTATGCGGAACATGGCCGCCGATTGTAAAAATCTATACCGGACCAACAGGACCCACGGGACCCACAGGGCCTACAGGACCGACTGGACCTCAAGGACCCACGGGACCCATCGGACCTCAAGGACCCACAGGACCTCAAGGACCTACAGGGCCGACCGGACCCACAGGACCTCAAGGACCTACAGGGCCGACTGGACCCACAGGACCTCAAGGACCCACAGGGCCGACGGGACCGGCTGGAGCAGGAGCCATCATTCCATTCGCTTCAGGAACAACGGTTGTCTTGACCGCCACTATAGCCGGGTTGGCCGACACCACAAGTTTGATCGGATTTGGAAACGCTGCTTCAAGCATCAGTTTAGTGGGAGGAACGATAAACCTTGGCGGCACATCGAATTTTTCCTTTACCATCCCGCGTTCAGGAATCATTACTGCTGTCGCAGCCAATTTTTCCGCTACAACAGGCACAGCGCTTTTAGGAACAGCTACGATCCGCGCTCAATTGTATATCGCCACTTCTCCATCCAGCAACGTATTTTCGCCTATTCCAGGCACGCTCATTACATTAACGCCATCAATCACCTTTCCCATCTCCCTAGCCCAAAACGCCAGCGGCATCATCACAGGATTAAACGTGCCTGTCAATACTGGCGACCGGCTGCTCATGGCGTTTTTCATCACCACTTCCGGCCTTTCAATCGCCGCTTCCGTCACGGGATATGCGAGCGCAGGAGTGGCGATTAGTTAGCGCCTCACTGTGATACCAAGGCTGCGGCTCATTGAAGCGCTCAACTAAGGCCGCTGCAAACAAGCGGCCTTATAATCCCTCTCCGTTCAGTTGAACGCTCTCCCGCCCGCATTTCGAGGTGGGAGATTCTTGGGAACACCCGCCCCGCGGCAGGATGTCCGCCAAGCCATCCCCGTGCGTCCCACGGTTCAGCCGCCCTACAACGACAGCAGTCGAAGCCCTTCATTTAGAATATTCCGGGCAGCGTTATGGTCCCGGTCATGTTCGGCTCCGCAGGCGGGGCACACCCACTCGCGAATGCCAAGCGATTTCACCTCGACGTGCCGATGCCCGCAGCACGAGCACAATTGACTCGAGGGAAACGTGCTCGCAACACGAACCACCGTCCGCCCGTACCATGTCGCTTTATACTCGAGCATGCGAAGAAAACTCCCCCACGCGGAATCGGAAATGGATTTAGCCAGCTTGCGATTCTTTTGCATGTTCCTAACACGCAAGTCCTCCACGCACACCACTTGGTTTTCGCGGATGAGGCGGGTGGACAGTTTGTGCAGGAAATCGTTCCGGCAGTTGGCGATTTTTTCATGAAGCTTGGCCACTTTCAAACGGGCTTTCTCCCAGTTCGAACCGCCTGGCTTTCGACGAGCCATCACCCGCTGCCAGTAGGCGAGCTTTTCTTCATACCGGCGCCAATACCGGGGGTGTTCGATCGTTTCGCCTGTGGAAAGCACTACGATCTGTTTCAACCCCAAATCGACGCCCACTTTCTTGTCGGTTTGGGGCAATGGGGGAATATCCGTTTCCACGAGAATGGAGACGAAATACTTCCCCGCTCGATTTCGACGAATCGTGGCGGAGAGAATGCGGCCTTCCACCTCGCGGCTTTTGGCGAACTTCACCCATCCGAGCTTGGGAAGTTTCAACCGATGGCCGTCCACTTCGATCGTAGGGCGTCCGTTCTTTGGGTAGTTGCACTGGGCGGTGTACGATTGGTTCGGGTGTTTTTTGCTTTTGAAGCGGGGAGCGTTCGCCGTTCCCTCGAAGAACCGGTCAAACGCCTCGGCCAACTGCTGCAGTGCGTTTTGCAAGGCGGTTGAATCAGGGGTTTTCAGCCATGGAAGGGTTTTCTTCAAAGCTGTCAATCGTTTGGAACACTCGTTGTAGCCGAGTCCTTTTCCCGTGGTTTCATACGTCTCCTTCCACTCGGCCAAAAAGTGATTGTACACAAATCGGCAGCACCCAATCGTCTCGTTGAGGAGTTTTGCCTGTGTTCGGGTGGGATACAGCCGAAAGCGATAGGCTTTGTGCATAGCCCTCCCTCCTCAAAAAGAACGTTTGTTCTATTTACATCCATTGTATACTTTTTGCCCATTGGGGGCAATAGGGAGATTCGCAAAGGAAGCCCGGATTCATCCCGACTTACATTTACGGGTAAAAGCGAGATTTTCTCGGCGGAAGATGATTACAAATAAGCAGGCGGCTTCACGCGAACACCGTCGTGAACAACCGCCTGCTTTCTTCACGATTGCAACATGGAAAACACTTGCTCAACATCCTTATCCCCGCGCCCCGACAAATTCACAATGATGATTTGGTCTTTGCTTAACGTCGGCGCAAGCTTGATAGCGTACGCCACCGCATGGGCGCTCTCGAGAGCTGGGATGATTCCTTCTGTTTTAGACAGCAGTTGAAACGCCTCAAGCACTTCTTCGTTCGTGACCGTATAATACTCAGCCCGCCCGGACACTTTCAAGTAGCTATGTTCCGGACCAATGCCCGGGTAATCAAGCCCGGCGGCAATCGAGTATGTCGGCTGCGGGTTTCCATTTTCATCAAGGAGCACCAAACACTTGAATCCATGCAACACGGCCGGAACGCCCTTCGTTAGCGTCGCTGCCTTCTCCGGCTCGACACCGATGAGCCGCACGCTCGGTTCATCCAAGTAGTGGGCGAACGCCCCGATGGCGTTGCTTCCCCCGCCGACGCAGGCCACTACCGCATCCGGAAGACGTCCTTCCTTCTCTACAATCTGCCGCTTGCTCTCTTCGCTAATAACCGACTGAAAATGTTTCACCATCGACGGGTACGGATGCGGACCAACCGCCGAACCAAGCAAGTAAAATGTAGTCTTATAGTTTTGCACAAGATCGTTCAGCGCCTCGTCCACGGCATCCTTCAATCGTCCTTGACCTTTCGAGACCGACACGACTTTCGCCCCTAACAGCTCCATGCGGAACACATTGAGCGCCTGGCGCTTCGTATCTTCTTCTCCCATATAAATGGTACAATCGATGCCAAACATGGCGCATGCGGTAGCGGTCGCCACCCCGTGCTGGCCTGCGCCTGTCTCCGCAATGACCCGCTTCGCGCCCATCCGCTTCGCCAATAAAATTTGCCCAATCACGTTGTTGATTTTATGCGAACCGGTATGGTTTAAATCCTCACGCTTCAAATAAATCTTCGCCCCGCCGAGCCGCTCCGTCAACCGCGCCGCAAACGTCAGCGGACTCTCACGGCCGACATACTCCCGCAAGTAGGTTCGAAACTCCTCATTGAATTCCGGGTCATCTTTATATTTCAGAAACTGCTCTTCCAAGTAGTCAAGCACTTCCTGCAGTTCAGGCGGAACAAAGCTGCCACCAAACTCACCAAAATACCCTCTTCTTTCCTGCACTACGCTCATCGCTCATCTCTCCTCTGCTTTCTAAAAGTCATAACATCAGCATAAACCGTTTTGGCAAGCAAGTCAATCAATAATTTTTATTTTTCAAAACATTAAAAAAGGAATGGTCCACCGCATAACCATACGCGAAGCATTCACCGCTAGTGGGGTGAGCAGGTGCTGCTGCAAAGCCATCGTGCAGCCGCACCCTCACAGCTTCCTACTTCGGATATTCACCAACCAGAGCAGGTAGTTCGGCTTATAAAACCCCAAGCTGCTCATCGCGCAGATCGGTAATAAACATATGTCCTGGGGCATGCGTAATCATGATATCCGGCTTTACTTCCATAGCAACCGCTTGAGGGGTGACCCCACAGGCCCAAAATACCGGGGTTTCCCCCTCACGGATGGTGACCGGATCCCCAAAATCAGGCTTATAAATATCATGAATCCCTATAAGTTTCGGGTCGCCAATATGAATAGGGGCACCATGAACAGACGGGAAGCGGCTCGTGACTTGAACCGCCCTGACAACATCCTTATGGGGAATCGGGCGCATGCTTACAACCATCGGCCCTTCAAATCTTCCCGCTTTTACACACGGGATATTCGTTTTATACATCGGGACATTGCAATTTTCTTGAATGTGGCGAACCGGGATGCCATTGTTCACCAGGGCATGTTCAAACGTAAAGCTGCACCCGAGCAGAAAGCCGACCATGTCCTTATCCCAAAGATCGATGATATCCGTCCGCTCCTCTGTCAGTTCGCCATTTCGATAAACCCTATATTTCGGCAAGTCTACACGCAAATCTGCTCCTGGCGCCACCATGCTTGGCTCCCATGATCCCGACTCGGTCACATCTAATACCGGACAAGGTTTCGGATTGCGCTGGCAAAACAGAAGAAATTCAAACGCCAACTCCTTCGGCAGCACAACTAAATTAGCCTGTGTATAGCCGTTTGCGACACCCGCTGTCGGTTTCACCCATTCATTGTTCCGAATCATTTGCCGTGCTTCTTTGGAGCTCATTGGTGCGGCGAAAGTCATCGCAATCTCCCTCCTTGGTTATTCAATATCACGATCTCCGATTAAGGGTATTAGTTTCTATCCCAAAATCACGTTCCCCGATACACGTGCGCCAAAGAATACCTCATTAGCATTTCTAAGTCTAATTTCTTTATCCATCGTTCTGCTGCAGAGTTTACGTGAATAATATTTTCCTTCGCATCAACCACCAAAAATGGATCAGTAATAAACGATAACAGTCCCTCTATCGAGTAACCTAAGCCGCTCTTTTCTCATCGTTTCTATACTAAATCATAAATCATATCCATGCCTGGCCGCCTAACTTGCCCGAATCTGATGCCCGACAGTATTTTCTTGCAATCACCGTAAACTACCATAAAAAAGAGAGGAGTTTTCTCATCCCCCCTTCCTTTCAAAATACACATGCAACCGATACTCGCAAATCTCTTTTGTCCAGTTGTGCAATATTTCTTCATGCTCGTTCTCAATGGCAAATTGGAGCGCAAAAACGTTGTTTGCAAAGGAAATCAGCCCATTCGAACTGCCGCTCCATTTCGTCATCGGCATGCGGGCGATCAACCGGCTCACCTTTTCTTGGTCATATTCCCAGAGGCGCTTCGTTTCTCCGTCGGAAAAATCGATGCGCTTTCGGTATTCTTTTTCCGTTAAGTACCGATGGAAAAACGGGGCAGCCTCTTGCGGTGTAATTGGTTGGTGCCATCCGGACGGTCCACGTTCAAGCATGGCTTTTAGAACAACCATTTTGTAGCTTTTTGACATCACCGTACGTTCCACTTCAACAAGCCACGGTTCGTATTTTCGGAACACGTCCTTTTCTAGATCGGACAACTCGTCTGCCCAATATAAAAACCCGACGTAAGATCCGAACTCTGATTTATACTCCGCCGCTTCGCTCCGACCATGAAGATGCAGTTCCAAATAAGTCGGCCGTCTGCCAAGCTCCTGTTTCAACTGCCGATAATCGGCAAGCAGCCGCTCTTTGCGCGGCTGGCGTTTTTTCTGCATCTCCTCGAGAAGATGGATGGCTTGAACATCGAAATGCAGTTCGCACGTTTCCGGAACTGTTGGCACAACGGATTCTCGCGCCTTTTTCTTCGTTTCGCCCCGCTGTGTATCGAACAGGCGCAATTTGACATCCGCATTCCGATAGTTTCCGATTAAATCAATAATCACGCAATAGTCCTTGCCTTCGTACAGCCGCAGCCCGCGCCCGACTTGTTGGGTGAAGACGGTTAACGATTCTGTCGGCCGCACAAACAAAAGTGTATCGACAGAAGGAATATCAACCCCTTCATTGAACAAGTCGACGGTGAAAATGGCGTCCAGTTCACGGCGTTCCAACATGGCAATGGCCTGCTTGCGCGAAATAGACCTCTGTTTTGAGTGAAGGCTGACGGTTCGATAGCCATGGCGTTGGAAATACTTGGACAAAAAATCGGCTTGCCGAACGGATGAACAAAAGACAAGTGTTCTCGTTTTCTTATACTGCTCCCACGCTCGCAAAATTTTCTCCGCCACCTCCTCGCGAAGCTGCGCTTGGAGCAGTTGTTCCTCATCATAGCGGTTGCCGAGCCATTTGATTTGCGAATAGTCTATGTCATCGTAGATTCCGTAATAACGGAAGGGAGCCAACCAACCGCGCCGCACCGCTTCGATAAAATCAATGCGGTACGCGACATTGCCGTCGCAAAGAGCGTATACGTCTTTATTGTCATTCCGGTCCGGGGTAGCCGTAATGCCGAGTAAAAATCTTGGGCGGAAATAGCGGAGAACCCGCTCATACGAAGAGGCCGCCGCATGGTGGAATTCGTCCACAACGATCAAGTCAAATGAATCCGGCTGGAATGCATGCAAATGTTTTTTCATGCTTAATGTAAAGATCGAAGCAAACACCATGTCGGCATTTCCTTCTTTTTGATTGCCATCGTACAGCCCTCCCGTCCGGTCAGGCATCACGCGCTCAAACGACCGCTTGGCTTGGCGGAGAATTTCTTCGCGGTGGGCGATAAACAGCACCCGTGAAAAACGGCGGGCAAAAAAGGCGGCCAAGTATGTCTTTCCGAGCCCGGTCGCCATGACAACCATCGCTTTGTCATACCCTTCTTCATAGGTGGCTTCCAGACGTTGAAGTGCCTCCACCTGGGCGAAGCGGGGCTGAATCGTTCCATACGGCGCCGCTGTCTCGCGGACAAAATCGGGAGACTCGTCGCTCACCTCTATTTCTTTCTGCTCCGCCGGGAGCATCAGTTCGATTTCTTCTGCTTCAACCCATGTACGCGCCAAGTTCGGGTGGCGCTGATGGTAATCTTGGCATTGTTTTTCATAATCAGCGATCGTTTCGACATTGACCGGCACGGTTTCCGGGGCGTAAAACAGCTTTAAAAACTGCTCCATCGCTTCCGCAAATACCCCTTCATCAACGCTCTTATCCAGCCCAAGGTTCCATTCGACCCCGTCAGTGAGCGCCGAGCGGGACAAGTTGGAGGAACCAACAATAAAATAGCCGCCTTCTGCATCTTCGAACAAATACGCCTTCGGATGGAACGAAACTCCCTCACTCCGATACAAACGCACCTCAATGTCCGGGTGAATCGAAATCAATTCACGCAACGCTTCCGGTTGAGTGACAAACAAGTAGTCACCGACGCAAACTTTTATATCTGCCCCCCGCTCCGCAGCCGCCTTTAGGCCGCCGTTTAGGAGGCGCACCCCGGACTTCATCGCAAACGATGTCAATATGTATATGGTTGACGAGCGGCTTATCTGTTCCTGCAGCTTATCGAGGAGATACCTGGAAATTAACTCCACCTTACTCATCATGGACCTCAATCAAGAAAATTTTCTCCTGGAAGCCGCCGCGTTTCACTGCCTTTTCCGCCCGGATTTGTTCGACTTGTTCGATCGAAGCGCCGTGGCATTTGGCCAAAGCATGAATAATTTCCAACACATCCGCCAACTCTTCAAGAGCGGCCTCGTCCGTTTCTGCTTGGACGTATTCTTCAAGTTCTTCAAACGCTTTTTTCTGCAGTTCTTTCCGATACTCTTCATCGCCAAGTATGCGAGTTGTGAATGTTTTCCCTGCTTGTTCGATAATGGCTGGGATGCGGTCGCGGACGAGTTTGTTATATATTGGCATATCCATTCCCCCATTTATAAAGCTATACTACTATTTTACTAAATTCCACATCCTTTTCATAGAAACAATTCCCCCTTCTCTCTCCTTATTTAAAGCTGGCACCAATGATCGCAAAATAATAAATTAAACACTTCACATACTCCCCCCTCCCGCGTGTCATAATAAAAATCGACATGATTTTTGAAAAATCGACATCATTCGAGTGTGGAGGATCATATGGAGCGTTTCGTTCTTTGGCTGCTTGTCGCGGTCGGGGCGGGGCTTTTGCTGTTGAGTTTCCGCTTTTTGCCGGCGCGGGATGTATGGGTGTCGTTTTTGCTGAATGCGTATGCAGCGAGTTTTTTCGGTTCGATCGTAGCGGGGGCCGGGCTCCTCGAGTATCCGGTCCGTTTTTTTGCTTCTTATATAAATAACAGCGTCATTTTTGAATATCTTCTCTATCCGGTTGTCAGTGTGTACGTCTATGCCACCTCGCGCCGAGCGCGCTGGCCGGGTGTGGCGGCGCAATGCGCGGGGTATGCGGCGGTGCTGACGGCCCTTGAGGTTGTCTTTGAACGGCATACGGATTTGATCGAATATCATGGTTGGAAGTGGGAATACTCACTCGTTACAATGTTTCTGTTGACGTTGGCCGTTCGGTTGCTCGCAGGGCGAATGCTGAGACGAAATGAGTGAGCCAGCATGTCTATTTTTGCCCGTTTGGCACTATACATATAGTATCATGTCCAAAAGGAGGCAAACGGGATGGTGCTGTTTGACATCAAACACCGCCTGTATTATGAAGCCATCAATTCCGCGCGTCCAAAAATGGCGCCGATCCGCCAAGACCGGGCGTGGGGGTATGTATGGAAGAACGTAAATGGCGAGCGGGTGAAGTTTTGGATCGATTTCCGGCGCGGGCGGTACATGTATTTTGAGTACGGGCGCAAGTGGTACCGGGTCGCGTACTTGCAGGCAAACGGAAAAAAGTCAGGCGATGATGTGTTGGATGGCGCGATGATCGATTTGACGGTGGACGGGCACCGGCTGCTGTTCATGAAAGGGCGCGTAGGCCGCGAGACGGCGCAAGTGGTCTAAAGCAGGTGCGCCTCTTGGCAGGCGTTGGATGATCTTTTTCGCGCTTGACGCTGAAACGGCAGGCGGCAAGGGATCGTGTTCCCTTGCCGCTATTTTTTACGCCCACCACATCTCGGGCAGTTCTTCTTTGAACAGCACCTTTTTCAAAAGCGCGACGGCTTTGGACAGCCCTTCATCGATCGAAGCGAGCATGTCTTCATGTTCGATCGACAGCACGTAGTCGTAGCCGACGGCGCGCAGGGCGCTGACGATGTCGCGCCACATTTTTTCGCTTTGTCCGTAGCCGACGGTGCGGAACACCCATGAGCGGTCGAGGATTTGGCTGTAATGTTTCGTATCGAGCACGCCGTTTTTGCGGATGTTCGTTTCGTCTAGGTACGTGTCTTTCGCATGGACATGGAAAATCGCTTTTTCGCGGCCGAGCAGTTTGATCGCCTCAACCGGGTCGATGCCTTGCCAAAGCAGGTGGCTCGGGTCGAAGTTGGCGCCGATCGCGTCGCCGACATGTTCGCGCAGTTTGAGGAGCGTTTCCGGGTTGTAGACGACAAAGCCCGGATGCATTTCAAAAGCGATTTGCGTGATGCCGTGCTCCTTGGCGAACGCGGCTTCTTCGCGCCAGTACGGAATGACGACTTCTTCCCATTGCCATTTTAAAATTTCCAAGTAATCCGGCGGCCAGGAGCATGTGACCCAGTTCGGGTATTTGGCGCCGGGATGGTCGCCCGGGCAGCCGGAGAAGGCGTTGATGACCGGGACTTCGAGCTGCTCGGCGAGCCTGACCGTTTTCCGCCACGTGTCATGTGACTGTTTCGCGAACGTTTTGTCCGGATGAAGCGGGTTGCCATGGCAGCTTAACGCGCTGATGACGAGGCCGCGGTCGGCGACAGCTTTTTTCAGCGCTTTGATGTTTTCCGGCTGATCCAACAGCGCGTCGGGATCGCAATGGGCGCTGCCCGGGTAATTGCCGGTGCCAAGCTCAACGGCTTCGATGCCCATGGCGGCGACTTTGTCGAGCATTTCCTCAAACGGCAGCTGCTGATACAAGACGGTGAATACGCCTACTTTCATTTTGTCATTCTCCCCCTTTTGACGGCGCGCAACGGCCGGACGGCCGCCGCGCCGCGCTGTTGTTGCTTCTCGTCGGACGAGCGGATCGAACGAACTCCCACGCTTATTCCGCCACCCGCACCCATTGTTTCGTGCGATGACTTTCCAAAATGGCGTCGACGATCCTCATCGTATGGTGGCCGTCGGCGATCGTCGCAAACGGCAGTTCCCCAAGCGCCTCGCCGCATTGTTTCCGGATGATGGCGCCATAAAAATCACGGAACAAATTTTTCAGCCCGTCCGGCCAGCCTTCTTCATGGCCGCCCGGGTAATGGGCGTAAGCGGCGGCTGAAAAATTTGTTCNCCGAAAGTGCCGAAAAATGAGCCGAAAACATCGTATGGTGGCCGTCGGCGATCGTCGCAAACGGCAGTTCCCCAAGCGCCTCGCCGCATTGTTTCCGGATGATGGCGCCATAAAAATCACGGAACAAATTTTTCAGCCCGTCCGGCCAGCCTTCTTCATGGCCGCCCGGGTAATGGGCGTAAGCGGCGGCTGGCGGCGACAAAAGCGCCGGGTCGCGGACGATTTCTTCGTTCGGGCCGCTGCGGCGCCCGACCCAGAGGCGGTTCGGGTGCTCTTGGTCCCAGGCGAGCGTCATCTCATCGGCGGCGATTTCAAAATAGAGCCGGTTTTTGCGGCCGGCGCTCACTTGCGAAATCGTAAACGCCCCGTGGGTGCCGTCGTCAAAATGAACGATTACGCTGCCGCCGTCTTCGGTGTCAATCTGGACTGGCTCCGCGTCTTGGTTGTGGCCGGATGTAAACGTGCTCCCTTCCTGTTTCGGCTTGTAGCGAACCGGATGGACGGTGCGCAAGTCGGCGAACACTTCGACGATGCGTTTTCCGAGCACGTATTGCACTGTGTCGCACCAGTGCGAACCGATGTCGGCGATGGCGCGCGACGGGCCGTTTTGCGCCGGCTCAAGCCGCCAGTTGTAGTCGGTGTCATACAAGAGCCAGTCTTGCACATAGCCGCCGTACACGAAATGGACACGCTTCGCCTCACGGGCAAGCCGCTCTTTCGCCTCGACAACGAGCGGGTAGTGGCGGTAGTTGAAGCAGACCGCGCTAAGGCTTTCGCTTTGTTCAGCGAGCCGCTTCAATTCCGCCGACTGTTCGCTGTCCATGGCGAGCGGCTTTTCCGACAATAAATGTTTTCCCGCCTCAAGCACCGCCTTGTTGATGGGAAAATGCGAAACGTTGCGCGTGCAGTTGTGAACGGCTTCGACGTCCGGGTCGTCAATTAAAGCGCGGTAGTCGCCGTATGCTTTCGGAATCCCGAACCGGCGCGCGGCTTCCTCCGCTTTTTCTTGGCTGCTTGAGGCGATGGCGACAATGTTCACCAACGGCAGGCGTCGGAGCGCCTCAATATGGGAAGAAGCGGAAAAGCCCGTGCCGATAATGCCGACGTTGATCGGTTTCACTGCGTCACTCCTCCTTGTTTCGCTTTGATCGGCTCAAGCGGCTTGACGTTGCCGAAGACGATTTCCCCGCGGTTGACCGGCGCGGCCCAGCGGACGGCGTTGGCGATCACTTTCAGCACATCCGGGTGATGGTACGTCGGGTACGTTTCATGGCCAGGGCGGAAGTAGAAAATTTTCCCTTTCCCGCGCGTAAACGTGCAGCCGCTGCGGAACACTTCTCCGCCTTCAAACCAGCTGATGAAAATCGTTTCGTCCGGCTCCGGAATGTCGAAAAACTCGCCGTACATTTCTTCCTGCTCAAGCTCGATGTACGGCCCGATCCCTTCGACGATCGGATGGCCCGGGGCGACGACCCAGAGACGCTCTTTTTCATCGGCTTCGCGCCATTTCAAATTGCATGTCGTCCCCATCAGCTTTTTGAAAATTTTCGAGAAATGGCCGGAATGAAGGACAATGAGCCCCATTCCTTCCAGCACGCGGCGGTGGACGCGTTCGACAACCTCATCTTTCACTTCATCATGGGCGATATGCCCCCACCAGACGAGGACGTCGCACCGGTCGAGCACCTCGTCGGTCAAGCCGTGCTCCGGTTCGTCGAGCACAGCGGTCGCGGCGTCAAACCCTGCTTCGGCTAGGTAGTTCGCGATGACGGTATGCATTCCTTCCGGATAAATCGCTCTTACCTGTTCATCTTTCTTTTCATGGCGAAATTCGTTCCAGACGACAACGCGGATGGGTGTGGTCATTCATGAATCCCCCTTGGTTCTTTCGGCCTGCCTGTATGCGGCTAGGCCGAGTGTTTTTTGGAATGTTTCCCCATGTTCGCGACTCGTTGGGACGCCAGTGCGATTCATGGAGCGTTTCTCACCATTCGATGCGAACTTGCCGCCCTTGGTCGGACGATTCGTAAATCGCTTCTAACACTTTGGCGATCGTAAGCCCTTGTTCAGCGGTGCAAAGCGGCGGCGTGTTCTCGGCGATGCTCGTCAAGAAATGGTCAAGGAGCGCCACCCGTTCGCTTTGATCATCAAAATGGAGCGTGACATCGGCCGGAACGCCGTGTTCGTTGCGGAACCATTTCACTTCTTGGCGGTTTCCGGCGATATTCCACTCCCAGCGCACGCCGCCTTCCGTGCCAAGAAACTCGACATATGCCCGCTCTTCTTCAATATGCGACGCCCAGCTCGTCTCAAGCAGCACCGTCGCGTCGTTTTCGAGCTGGATGAACGCCGAGGCGAAATCTTCGACCGTATAGGCGGCATCAGGCGCAAACGATGTTCCCGGCCATGCCCCTTGGCGGCGCGGGCCGAACTTCGCGTACGTTTTCCCCGTCACCGCGACCGGGTTCGGGTTCCCGAGCAGCCAAAGCGTCACATCGAGCATATGGACGCCCAAATCGATGAGCGGGCCGCCGCCGGAGCGTTCGCGGTCAAAAAACCACGCCCCCCATGCGGGAATGCCGCGGCGGCGCACCCAACCCGTTTTCGCGTAATAAATCTCACCGAACGCGCCAGATTGGATTCGCTCATGAAGCCATTGCGCCGCTTGGCGGAAGCGGTTGTTCAGCGCCACCATAAACTGCTTGCCTGATTCGTCTCGGGCGCGGATGATGGCGTCCGCCTCTTCCGCTTTGGTCACCATCGGCTTTTCGCAAAGAACGTGTTTTCCGGCCCGCAAACTGTCGACCGACACTTGGGCGTGCAAAAAGTTCGGCACCGTGATGATGACGGCATCGACATCAGGAGAGGCGAGCAGCTCTTTGTAGTCGCGGTACACGTTGCGGATGCCGTACGTTTTCGCTTTTTCCGCGGCCGCTTGTTCATTGACGTCGCAAATCGCCTGCAAGACGGCGCGCTCCGAAAGGTTTAGCGCCGCCTTGATGTGTTCATTGGAAATCCCTCCGGCTCCGATCAAGCCGAGGCGGATTGGAAGTGTGTTTCCCATGTCCTTTTCCCCCTTGCGCTCATTTGTTTTCTCTGTCCCATATGCTCCACCGATTCGCCGTCCGTTTTCTAAGTGATGTAATCGATTACATCACCGTGCAAAAAAATCCGCCCGTTCCCCCGCACCGAACAGAGAGCGCTGTCAGCCCCTTTGCTCAGAGCGCTCTCCTCCACACGAATCGCGAATGACGAGCCGATCGGGAAGAACAAGCTGACGCCGCCGCGCGCTCGTTCCTTCAATGAGCGCAAGCAGCAATTCCATCGCCTTTTGCCCGATCTCAAACATCGGCTGGGCGATCGTCGTGAGGCTCGGTTCAAAAATCGAGGCCATTTGAATGTCGTCAAATCCGACAACGGCCACATCGTCGGGAACGCGTCCGCCTCGATGGCGAACCGCTTTGATCGCCCCAATCGCCATCTCATCGTTGGCGGCGAAAATCGCTGTCGGCGGCTTCTCAAGAGCGAGCAGCTTCAACGTTAAATTATATCCGGACTCATAGGTAAAATCGCCTTCCTGCACGAGCGCGGCGTCCGCCTCAAGCTCATGCTGCGCCAACGCCTGTTGGTAGCCGCGCAGCCGGTCGCGGCTTAAAATGATGTTCATTGGCCCGGACAGGTGGGCAATGCGGCGATGGCCGAGACGGATCAAGTGTTCTGTCGCCTTGCGGGCGCTGCTGATGTTGTCGATCGAAACGGTCGGGATGTCCGCCCCTTCCAAATACTCGCACGCCAAGACGATCGGAAACTGCCGCGCCATCTCTTCCACCAGCTCTTTGCCGATGCGGGCGGTCAAAAAAATCATCCCGTCGACTTGCCGCTGCGGCAGCAAATTCAAATACTGCTCCTCAAGCCGGACATCGTTTTGCGTATCGCCAAGCAGCACCTGATAGCCGTGCTCGAGGGCGACCGCTTCAATGCCGCGCAGCACCTTCGAGAAAAACGGATTCGTAATATCGGGCACGACGACGAGCACCGTCTCGGTCTCCATCCGCCGCAAATACCGGCCGAGCACGTTCGGCTGGTAGTTCAGCGCTTCAATGGCTTCGAGCACGCGCTGCCTTGTCTCTTCAGTGACGTTGCCCGCGTTGCGCAGCACGCGCGACACGGTGGCCGTCGATACGTTCGCCCGTTTCGCCACGTCTTTTATGCTTGCCATTCGTTATAGTCCTCTCAGTTATGTAATCGATTACATATTCATCGTATATGAAAGACAGGGCGGTTGTCAAGCGTTGTTTTTTCGATCCGTCTTAGACATGGTTTGCCCCTTTCTCATATAAAGAAATGGATTTTTATCATCCCGCACCGGGAAGACCTCCACTTCCACGCATAAGCGTAAGTATGGGATGAATCGATGCCCCCACCTCCAAGCGCAAGCGTAGGTGGGAGAGCGTTCAAATCTAGAAGGCCAGTGATTTAGTGAAAAAACCGCAAAAGTCGTCCTCTTCTCAACTTGAGAAACCTTGTGCGATCGCCCCTCTTTGCCAGTCCGAAAGAATGGATTCGGAAAATGGGTCGTTTTTCACCATCCCTCTAGACTCTGTTAAAGACACTGTCGTTGGTAACCCCGTTCTTTGCTATAATGACTGATGAAAGCCTCTTTCTATCTAAGTCCAGTGCTTAAAAAGGCCTAACAAACAATGGATTTATAAATATTGGGAGAGGAGAACGTCATTTTATGGAAATTAGAAAACCAAACGATTCGGAATATAAAAAGATTTTATCACTTACACCACAAGCATTATTCGATGGCACATTAGGCGAGGCAAAACCGTCAGATGAAAAAGCCAAACAACTGATTGAGCCATTATTGCAGAAAGGAAGCTATTATTTGATCGCAACGGAAGGCAATCATCTCATGGGTTGGATTTTAATCGGAGCAAGCCAAGACCCGCTCACTGAGAAAATATATGGATTTATCTACGAATTGTTTGTGTTAGAAGAATTTAGGGGAAAGGGAATTGCAAGGAAATTAATAGAAGCTGGCATCGAACATCTTAAACAGGATGGATATTCAGAGATTCGTTTACGTGTATATGCAGGAAATCAAGCGATGAAACTGTATGAAACATTCGGATTCAAGCAGAAAACCATAATCATGAGCATGAACGTATAAGGCAAACATATCCGTCCATCGGCATCCTTAGCAGGCGACAGGAAGAAGCGCCCTTGCCTGAACGCAAAGGCGCCCATAATGGAGTTCAGTCTGATTAATCTAATCAATCGCCTGACGCGCGCGGTCTTGAAGCATTTTCACCCCAGCCAGCGAAATCAAGCCCATGACGACGATATAGAAGGAGATGGCCGTGGCGCTGCCGTATTTGTGCAAAAGCCATGTGCTCACGAGCGGCGCTGGGCCGCCGGCGATGATCGATGCCAACTGGTAGCCGAGCGAAGCGCCGCTGTAGCGCAAGCGCGTCGGGAAGTTTTCCGCGATCATGGCCGCCTGCGGGCCATACAGCATGCCGTGGAACACCATCGCCACGACCGTCGCCAAGAAGATCAGCCCGACACTTTTCGTATTGACAAGCCAATAATACGGAAACGCCCAAAGCATCAACAAAATCGTGCCCGTCATGTAGACGCGGCGGCGGCCCCACCGATCGGATAAATGGCCGGAATAGACGATCGAAAGCGCATTGATAATGGCCGCGATAATCGTCACATTGACGAAAATGCTTTTTTCCATCCCCAAAAATGTCGTCCCATAGCTGACGATAAACGTGACAAAAATGTAGAATGACCCGTTTTCAATCACCCGCGCAAGCGCTGACCATAGAATTTCGCGCGGATGCCTAACCAGCACCTCGCCGACCGGCATCTTGCTCGTTTCTTGTTTTTTCATCGCTTCTTGGAACAGCGGCGATTCGAGCACTTTCAGCCGGATGTACAGCCCGATGGCGATGAGAAGGAAGCTTATGAGAAACGGAACGCGCCATCCCCACGCATAAAAGCTGTCGCCGCCCGCCGCAAGCATCAGCGTCGTCACAAGGGAAGAGGACAACAACCCGAACGGCACGCCCATTTGCGGCAGGGAAGCCATCAGCCCGCGCCGTTTGCCTTCTTCCCATTCCATCGCAATCAAAATAGCGCCGCCCCATTCCCCGCCGACGCCAATGCCTTGAATGAGACGCAGCGCGGTCACCAGCACCGGCGCCCACAGGCCGATTTGCTCATATGTCGGCATCAGGCCGATCAGCGCGGTCGCCAACCCCATCAGCAACAAAGTGGCCACCAACGTCGCCTTCCGCCCGATGCGGTCGCCGAAATGGCCGAAAATCGCGGCGCCGACCGGCCTGGCGATAAATCCTAAAGCAAAGGTGGTAAAGGATTGCATCAGTGCGACGTACGAATCTCCTTGTGGAAAGAATAATTGTGGAAACACGAGAGCGGCCATCGTCCCGTAAAGGAAGAAATCGTACCATTCAATCGTCGTACCGACCACACTGGAAATCGCCGCCCGCTTTTTTTGGCGTTTCAATTCCGCCGCATCCATCATCGTTACAGCCATTCACAACACCCCTTTCACGCAATCAAAGTGCGCGCATCTCATGGAAACGGAAAAACAAATGGATGATAGCAAAAAAACGAACATAATGTTAGCGCTTCCAAAAACAAACCGTCATGGACTCGTTTCTTTGTCAGACCGTAATGCCGTTCCACAAGCCCGTCATGGAGCTTTCCCTTCCCGCGCAACAAGCACATGCACAACGGCATCGACGACCGTTTCTTCCCGCTGGTTGACGATTCGCTGATGCACCGTGACGAGCCCGGCTTCCTCGCCCCGTTCCGTCAAACGCTTCACTTCCGATTCCACGTAAATCGTATCACCGATCTTGACGGGACGAACGAAACGAAGTGAATCGATGCCATAAAACGCCAGGACCACTCCCGGCTCCATCATCCACAGCCCCGTCGCCGCCGACAGCGTCAACATCCCATGGGCGATGCGCTCGCCAAATGGCGTCCGCTTGGCGTATTCCCCATCCATGTGCAGCGGATAAAAATCTCCTTTTCGGCGATGTTTTTCGCGATGACATNGCGTTCAAAGCTAAAATGCAGCCGAAAACTGCACAATATCAGCTTCGGTGATCGTTCGCCCGCGCGAACGGTGGCGCTCGCCAAGCGCATACTGTTCAAACGGACGGTCAAATCGCACGCCTTCCCCTCCCCTTGATTGGTGCAAAAAAGAGTAAAAACAAATTCCACCCCCTTTCACGGCTGCCACCGTCCATTTTGTTAATATTCTGAATATTAACCATATCATCTTTGGCCTTTACGCATCCCTCCCCGTTAGCCGTCTGTCATTAACATATGAACGGAGTGGAGCGGATAGAACTGCTCCTCCTCTGTTTCGTGTTTCAAAATGGGCATTACCCCAAAAAACAAAAGGATGCTCGCTTGGCATCCTTTTTCACGTTCGTTCCTTATTCTTTTACCGAGCCGGACGTGAGCCCAGAGACGATGCGGCGCTGGAACAACAGCACCATGATGACGAGCGGGATCGTCACAATCACGGTGGCCGCGGAAATTTCGCCCCACGGGATCGTATACTGGCCTTGGAACATGGCAATGCCGACCGGAACGGTTTTGTATTTTTCCGCCGTATTGATCGTCAAGGCAAATAAAAATTCGTTCCATGCGGCAATGAAGACGAGAATGGACGTCGTAAACACCCCTGGCACAGCGAGCGGCAAAATGATTTTAAAATACGTCTGCATCGGCGTCGCCCCGTCCATTTTCGCCGCTTCTTCCAAATCAAACGGAATCTTGCGGAAAAAGGTGACCAACAGCCAAATCGACAACGGCAAGGCAAACGTCGTATACGGAATGATCAATCCCAAGTAGCTGTTCGTCAACCCGAATTTTTTCACAAACATGTAAATCGGAGAAATGGTGGCAATTTGCGGAAACATGGATACAGCCAACACCAAGCCGAGAATGACCGTCTTGCCTTTAAATTCAAGGCGCGCAATCGCATAAGCCGCAAACGCGGCGACAAAGACCGTATACACCGTCGTAATGGTCGCCACGACCGTGCTGTTCCATAAATAGCGCAAAAACGGGTAATTGACAAAGACCGACACATAGGATTTTAAGGTCGGATGGCTCGTAAACCAATCGAACGCTTTGTCGCCAAACAATTCGCTAAGCGGCTTAATGGAACTGAGCAAAACCCATAAAAACGGAAACATCACAAAGAACACAAACAGGGCCAAAAACACGTAAAAGAACGGACCGGCTTTTTTTTGCATCGTCTCACCCCTTCGTTATCGTTTGACGCTGGAGCCATCAGACAACAAATCTTTCCCAAGCCAGCGAATATAGATCATGGAAATCACCGCCACGCAGAGAAACACGATGACAGCGAGCGCCGATCCCGCACCGAAATTCGTCTGCGAGAACATGACTTTATACGCTAAAATGGAAATCGTTTCCGTCGAGTTCGCCGGCCCTCCGCCGGTTAAGACATAAATCAAGTCGAACACGCGGAACGCATCGAGCGTGCGGAACAACAACGCGACTAAAATGCTTGATTTTAACAGCGGCAGCGTGATTTTTGTGAATTGCTGCCATTTGGTGGCTCCGTCGATGGAAGCGGCCTCATACAACGAACTCGGGATCGTTTGCAGCCCGGCCAGCAGCAAGAGCGCCATATAGGGGGTTGTCTTCCATACATCGGCAAAAATGACCGCAAACATCGCCCCCGCTTCCGTCGTCAACAAATCCCCCATCCGGTCGACAAGGCCGACCGTTTCGAAATATTTGGCGACAATGCCGTTTTGTCCATCGTATAAAAATTTCCACATAAGCGCGGATACGGCGGTAGGAATCGCCCACGGAATCAAAATCGTCGCCCGCACAAGCCCGCGGCCAAAAAAGGCCTTATTGATGAGCAACGCAATTCCGAGCCCTAACACCAGCTCAATGGCNGACGCCATATGTAAAACCAAGCCGAAAAACGGAATCAAAATCGTCGCCCGCACAAGCCCGCGGCCAAAAAAGGCCTTATTGATGAGCAACGCAATTCCGAGCCCTAACACCAGCTCAATGGCGACCGACACCACCGTAAAGAACGTCGTATTCCATAACGCTTTCCATAAGCGCATGTCGCTGAAGCTGTCCTTATAATGCTTGAGGCCGACAAAGTTCGGCTCGATCACGACCCCTTCGAGCCCTTCGGCCAAGCCGACGACTTTATCCGCCTGCTGCAGTTCGCCCGCTTTTTTCATCTCTTTGAGCGTCTTTACGACATCATGAACCGTGTCGGTCAGCCGCTCGGCCGTCTGTTTGTCCAGCTCGGCGATCTTCAGCTCATCGCTTGGCGTCTCGAAATTGTCGAGCACTTCGTTCACTTTGTCATATTGCTTCGCCACTTGATCGTTGGAACGGATCGCCGCGTCCAGTTTCGCGAGTTTTTGTTCGATTTGCGCCAACGTTTGTTTCGTTTGTCCATCCGCAGCCGCCATTTCCTGCTTAAGAGCGCTTTTGAGGAACGGATAGTTTTGTAGATATCCTTCCAGATCGAGGCTGTAACTCCAGTGAATCGACGATTTGGTCGGGTCGTTGAGCCGATAGTCGAACAAGCTGTAATAAAAGGACTGGATGACAGGCCAAATGGCAATCGCCAAAATGAGCAGCATGGCCGGCGCGACAAGCGAATAGCCTAATAGGCGCTCCATTCGCTTTTCATTCCTCATCGCTGTTCTCTCCCTTCTGCTTAGAAAAGGATATTAGCCTTCAGCACCGGGCAGATGGCGGCCTGAAGGCTAATGAACCGAAAGTGGTCAAACAAAATTGCGTTCTTTGTTTGGCTGATGGGGCATTGGCCGGCGTTAGCCGGATTCGGATCGGCTGCGGCGCGCCGGCCCAGTCATTCTCCTTACTTATTCAAGGCTGCTTTCATTTCTTTTTCCATATTGGCCACAGCTTGTTCGACCGTCAGCTCCCCGGCCAGCGCTTTGGATACGTTAATTTGGATGATTTCCGAAATTTCCGGGTAGTTCGGGACGACCGGGCGCGGCACAGCGGCGTTCAACGCATTGACAAATCCTTCTTCCGCAAAGAACGGATTGGCTTTTAAGACATCCGGATCTTTAAACAATTCGGGAAGCGTTGGCGCTAAACCGCCGTAAATCGCGGAAATTTTTTGCCCCTCCGGCCCCGTCATAAATTTGACAAATTCCCATGCTTCTTTCGGATGTTTCGAATATTTGTTGATCGCGGTCATCCAGCCGCCCAGCGCGGCAGCCGAACCTTTGTCTCCGGCCGGAAGCGGAGCCACGCCGACTTTGCCGACGATTTTCGATTGTTCTTTGTCATTCGCTAGCGCGTATTGATAAGGCCAGTTGCGGATAAACGGCGATTGTCCTTCAATGAACGCGGTATGCGATTCTGGTTCAGTGAAGGTGGTGATGTTGCTCGGCACAACATCGGACTTGACGATTTCCACCATTTTCTTCAGCCCTTTGATCGTTTCTGGGCTGTTGATCACGACATTCCCGTTTTTATCGACGATTTGCCCGCCATAAGAGGCGATAAATTCAACCGCGTTGCACACCAATCCTTCATATTGTTTGGCCTGCATCAAATAGCCGAATTTCGTGCCGCCTTTTCCTTTCAGTTCTTTGGCCTCTTTTAAGAGTTCATCCCATGTTTTCGGCACTTTGTCCTTTGGCACCAGGTCGGTGCGATAGAACAGCATGCCGGCATCAATGAATTTCGGCATCGCCCATTGCTTGCCATTGAAGTTGCCGGCCGCAAGCGCCCCTTGGTTGTATTTGCCGAGGTCAATGCCGTCTTTCTCAATAAAGCGGTCGAGCGGCAGCGTATAACCCGCTTGAGCAAACTCAGCCGGCCAAATGACGTCGAGATCCATGACATCGATTTCCGACGACTGCGCATTTAACATCGTGACATACGCATCATGCTGCTTCCCGGTGTCAGCCGGCATTTCGCGAAATTCCACATCGATGTTCGGGTGCGTTTTCTCGAACGCTTCGATGATTTTTTCAGTGGCTTTCGTGGAATCTTGGCCGCGGGCATAGACAATTTTCACTTTTTCAGACTGGCTCGTTTTCCCTTCTTCGTTTTTGCTGTCTTTGCCCGTCTGGCTCTCGCTTTGGCCGCCGGAGCATGCCGCGAGCCCCATCGTAAGCGCTAACAAAACAGCCGATGTTTTTAACGTCTTTTTCATCGTCATTCTCCCCCTTTAAATTTTGGATTTGTCAAACACCGCATGGCATCGCGTATAGTGGTTGCTTCGACTGCCCCAATCACCTCCTGGACATGACATCCATTGACTTTTGACTTGGCATCCCCCACTGCTTGTCTATGCATCGATTGTTTGTAATCGATTACATACAAATGGGCGAATCATCCTCGTTTTCGCTTGTCTGTCCTTTTCTCGCCAAAAGCCGAAAAGCGGGCATCGTTTTACGTTTCTCCTTTTCAATGAAGACAGCCTGTCTATCAGCATCGCGCCCCTTGTCCGCTTTGTCGGCTTATTATGTAATCGATTACAAAACCATCTTACATCGCCGTAAAATCGTTCGTCAAGCCCCCAAATTCTTTTTTTGCCCTATAAACAAAGAACCCCAAGCCGTTTGGCTTGGGATATGCCTCACACCTCCACCGTCTTCCCTTCCTCGACGATATGATAAAGCAAATGGGCTAAATGGTGAATCGGGCCGTATTCCTCTTCGCCATCTTCCGCCATTTCTTCTTCGTCGGCGAATTCAAGGTCATTTAAGTAAAGCGCCATTAATTCGTAAAAGTCTTTCAGCTCAAAGCTGTAGCACGCGCTCGGGTCTTCGCTGTCTTCTTCGTATTGAAGCATTAAATACGATACCTTGCCTTCGTTGTCCTCGGCGTCAAAAAAGACGAAATAGCCGATGTTCGTGTCAAGGTCAAACAGATGCCGCGTCCCGCCTTCGGTCGCCTTGTCAAAATCCTCTTGGCTCAACTTGCCGACGTTCATCGCTTCGACGTCGTCTTCGCGGTGAAACTGGACCGTAAATGTTTTCATCGTGATTTCCTCCTTAGAAAATGCTTAATGAATACGTTTTTGACAGCCGCTCGAGCAGTTTCACCCCGGTCAAGCTGTTCCCTTTATCATCGAGAGCCGGGCCGAAAACGCCGATGCCGCACCGCCCGGGCACGGCAGCGAGAATGCCGCCCGAGACGCCGCTTTTCGCCGGAATGCCGACTTTGATGGCAAATTCACCTGATGAGTTGTACATGCCGCACGTGACCATGAACGTTTTGCAAATGCGGGCGACATCAAGCGGCATGAGCGGCTCACTCGAATGCGGATCGCGTCCGTCAAGCGCGAGCACCAAGCCGATGCGCGCCAAGTCGATGCACGTCATTTCGATGGCGCACTGTTTCGTGTACAATTCCATCAGCTCTTCGACATCTTCATCAATGATACGATGCTGCTTGAGAAAATAGCAAAGCGAACGATTTAAAAACGCTGTTTCAAATTCGGAGCGGGCCACTTCGTCGGAGTACGAAATGCGTTCGTTGCCAGCGAGACGGCGGACGAACGCTAACAGCCGTTCCAGCCGTTCGGACACCGAGCCGCCTTGAATCATCGACGTGACGACAAGCGCGCCGGCGTTAATCATCGGATTCAGCGGCTTGGCAGGCTTTTCCTCTAATTTGGCAATGGAATGAAACGGATAATCCGTCGGCTCCATGCCGACTTTATGGAACACCTCATCCTCGCCCCGGTCGATGAGCACAAGGGCGAGCGCAATAATTTTGGAAATGCTTTGCAGCGTCACCTTGACTGTCACATCGCCAGCATCCACGACCCGCCCATCCGGCGTGTAGATCGCAATGGACAGCTCGTTCGGATCGGCCTTGCCCAAGGCGGGGATGTAATCGGCTACTTTTCCGTAGCGGGCGTACTGCTTCGCTTCTTCGACAAAGCGGACCAGTTCTTCTTGGTTGTACACAAGCATCACCGATGGTTAGTATCGCCTATTTTTTCCGTTTCTATGCCCAAACGCTTCAAACAGCTGAGGTTTCCGACGGGGGCGCTTTGCCTCGCCAAGCGGACCGCCGGAAAAACAACTCCTCTTCAAGACGACAGCCTGAACCTGCTGTTTGAACAGCAGCCGTTTTTCTTATTCTTCTTCGGCAAATACGTTTTTCAATTCGATCACAAATCCGGGAAACATGCGAACAGGAATCGTATCATCGCGGACATACATCCCTTGGTGGCGGAATCTCCCTTCTTCGAGCACATAGACATCAATCGTCTCATTCATCGGATCGACAATCCAATATTCTTTCACCCCTGCCCGCTCGTAACGGTGAAATTTGACGATTTTATCCTTGCGCACCGTTGATTTTGAAATAATCTCCACAACGAGATCCGGCACGCCAACAATTCGTTTTTCACGAATTTTGTTTTTGTCGCAGACAACGACAAGATCCGGCTCAACCCATTCGCGAATTTGTTCCGGATCATCTCTCTCCGCCAAACAAACGTCGATCGGAGCGCCAAATACGGTGCATTCTTTCCCCCGCAAATATGTCGCAAATTCCACCAACAATTCACGTTGCACTGCCTGATGTTTCGGCGTCGGAGCGGGAGACATGTTGAAGACTTGGCCGTCAATGACCTCATATCGTACATCTTCGTCGAGCATCATGTATTGCGCATAGGTGAACGGCTGCCCTTTTTCCGGCATCGGCATCAAAAAAACCTCGCCGAAAANGCGGGAGACATGTTGAAGACTTGGCCGTCAATGACCTCATATCGTACATCTTCGTCGAGCATCATGTATTGCGCATAGGTGAACGGCTGCCCTTTTTCCGGCATCGGCATCAAAACGGCCTCCTTTCCTCTTTTCTTTTTAGTATACTTGAACGCTGCCCGGCAACCTAGCGTTTTCTTTTTTCTCAACAACCTGTTGTAGGCAAGGGAGAACGGTTTCAAGTATAATGAAAAAGAAATGAAAAAGAGGTGAGGAGCATGCAAGAAGCCATCAACATGTCCCCGTCCCCGTCATGGGAACATCAAATCGTTTGCCACAATCTTGTTTCCATGATCAAAGGAAAAAGCCAATGTCAACCGATTTCAAACTTATCCGTGAAACTCGAAAAGAACGGAAAAGTGATGAACGAGTTTATCCAGCCGGATGTCGCTGTCTATTGCGAACGGCCGGAAAAAATCATCGGCGGCTATAAGGGGCGGCCGCTCATCGTCATCGAAGTTGTCAGCCCGTCAACCTACAAAATCGATGTGACGCTGAAAAAAGATTTGTACTGTGCCTACGGAGTGGAAGAATACTGGATCGCCGACCCATACAACAAAACGATCCGTCAGTGCACACTCGAACATGATCGATACGCCGAGACGATCATCGCCTGCGGAGAAACGTTCGATTCTGTTATCGGAACGATTGACACCGCGCTCGTGTTCCAAGGCGTGTAGAAGACGGGAAAACAATTCTTTTCGGCCTATCGGCGGTTTTTGTGGCGGAAGGCGAGTCGATTTTGCAAAGTTTCTCAACTTAAAAAGAGTCTCTGCTGAACAACTCGTTTCCAATCACGAGTTCTTTAGCGGGACATCTTGCATGCTTTGCCGTATAATCAATGGCGAATTCTCTGTCGCAAAAGCAGGGGCGGGTAGACAGAGGAAGATACGTTCAAAGGAGCATGAAAACAGAAAAAAACAGACTTGTCAGCAACAAGGATGCCGCTAGTCTTTCAACGGCATCCTTTTCCAACTCAACGCAAAATTCGCCATTGATTTTGTCCTGCTTTTCTTGTATAATCGGAAATGTCTCACCATCCATTTCGGGATGTAGCTCAGCTTGGTAGAGCACACGCATGGGGTGCGTGGGGTCGCAGGTTCAAATCCTGTCATCCCGATCGAAGGAAACCAGCCGAAAAAACGTTCGGCTGGTTTTTTGTTTTTCTTCCCCCACGTTCCATCAGTTCCATCATTATGATGCTGTTTCCTCCTACGAAATCAGTCCAATCCGCTTCCCCGCCAAAGCGATGCAGTCAACGGCCATATCAATGTCTTCTTCCGTCATCGCGGCGGTGATGGAAAAGCGAATGCGCGCTGTCCCCTCAGGGACGGTCGGCGGCCGGATGGCGACGGCCGCGATGCCAGCTTCTTGCAGCTGCTCGCTCATGGCCACGGCTCGGTCGTTCGGACCGACGATCACGGGAACGATCGGCGTCTCGCTGCCGCCTGTGTCAAACCCAAGCCGCTTCAGCTTGGTGCGGAATCTTTCGCTTAGGGCGTGCAGCCGCTCGCGCCGCTTTGGCTCAGCTTGGACAATATGAATGGCAGCCTCATTGGCGGCAAGGACCGATGGCGGCAAGGCGGTTGTAAAAATCAAGCTGCGGGCGCTGTTGATCAAATAGTCGACCAGCCACGGCTCTCCCGTTACATACGCTCCGAAGCTGCCGAGCGCTTTGCTGAAGGTGCCGATGGCGATCACATCCTCTTCCTTCTCAAGCCCGAAATGGTGAAGCAGCCCTTCACCGTTCGGTCCGAACACGCCGCCGCTGTGCGCTTCGTCAACGAGCAAAACGGCACGGTAACGCCGCTTCAACTCAACCAGCTCCTCGAGTGGCGCCATATCGCCGTCCATGCTGAAGACGGCATCGGTGACGATCCATTTCCGCTTCGCGGGCGGAGATTGCTTCAACAATGATTCCAGCTGATCGATGTCATGATGTCGATAGCGGAAACAGGCGGCTTTGCTCAAGCGGATGCCATCAATTAAACTCGCATGGTTCAACTTATCGCTAAAGACAAGATCATCTCGGCCAATTAAAGCTGTCAACACGCCGATGTTGGCCGTGTAGCCGCTGTTGAAAATAAGAGCCGCCTCTGCTTTTTTCCACTGTTTCAACGCGGCTTCCGCCCGCTCATAGAGCGGATGATTGCCGACGACGAGCCGCGACGCGCCCGCTCCGGCCCCATATGCCCTCATCGCCTCGCAGCCCGCTTCGATGAGCCGCCTATCATCCGCCAACCCTAAATAATTATTGGACGCTAAATTCAACATCGGCTTTCCGTTCAGGATGACCGTAGCGCCTGAAGCCTCTGCCCGGCGCAGCTGGCGTTTTTGCGCTTTTTGTTCCCATTCGTGCAGTTTGACGGTCAGTTCGGTTTTCATCCCTATCCCCCTTTTATGTAAACCGTTCATAAAAAATAGTTTACATTAAAATCCGCAAATCGGCTAGGAAAAGATGATCAGTTTCGTTTATTGATTATTTAGCACATGGTTCTGTGAATTATTCATTTCCACCCTCGACCGCATGCATAGTCAAATCGCAAAAATGTCATACTATACGTGTTATCGGCAAAAAGGAGGTGTTGGAAATGGATGTCCGTCGGGCGCAAGAAATCGCGTCGTCGCCGGTGATGGCAAACGTCACGTACAACGGCCAGCGCATTTACATTGAGCATGTCGACCAGCAAAAAGGTGTAGCAACGATTCACCCGCTTGACAACCCGAATCAAAAGCAAAGCGTGCCGGTCGCAAGCTTAGAGGAGCATTCGTAACGAAAAAAGCGAGAGAAAGGACGCGTCCTTTCTCCCGCTTTTTGATTTAATCGGCCGTCAGCTCTTCCCGTTGCTTGTAGGCCTCTTGCACCGTTTGTTCCTTCATCGCTGCTCGGCCTGCCGTCCGGGCATCAGCGGTGCGGACAGATTTGTCGTTGCGCTTGTTGTTCGCTTTTCTCTCCATCTCGATTCCTCCTTCGTCTCTAGCATGCCCTGAATGACAAGAGGTTACTATCGCGAAGGAGCAAAAGAGCACTGCCCGATCGGACGGCTTATGAAACGATCTTATCCTTTTTCTAACAACTCGATCCGATTGTGAAACGGATCGCGAAAGGAAAACCGCTTCACCCCTGGAATCGGTTTTTCGTCTTGCGTCACGACGCCTTGTGATTCCAAATAGCGGCGCGCGGCTTCGACATCTTCCACTTCAAACGCCGGGTGGCTTTTGCTGTTGTAGCCGTCGCGGTTTTCTGCTCCGATATGGAGCTCGATATCGCCGACTTTGTACCAAAGTCCACCGTTTCCTTTCAGCGATTCCGGCTTTTCGATTTCTTGAAAACCAAGCACACCGGTGTAAAAGGCGCGCGCTTCGTCTTCGGCGCCAAACGGAATGCAAATTTGCACATGGTCAAGCCGTTTTACACGAATCATCGTTCCTCTCCTCCCTGTTCGAATGCCGGTTTGATCCGGCGGATGAACGAAACCGCAGCAACCGCCCAAATGAGCAGCACTCCCTCGACCACCCAAATGTTTTTGACCACTTTCGCTTGATAAAGCGCGGGCAAGACGTCCATCGCCGTGTGAAGCAAAATCGCGTACAGGACATAACGGAACTGCCGCTGGCGCACGCCGAGCAAAACGAGGAGCGACAGCGCCACGTGCACTGTAAGCGCAAACAGCCGTTCCAAGCCGCCTAACACGTACATCGCAAACGGCGTGTGCAACACTTGCTCCTTGATCAGCTCCGCCTGTCCTGCCGGAAGCGATGGGGCGATCGTTTTGTCGAATGATCCGGATTGAATCAGGCTCGCAAGCACGATGACGTTGACCGCGCCAACCACCCCGAGCAATACCGCTTCCGTCCCGCCGTGCCCAAGCCCGAATGATAAACCATCGCCATATCCGCGATGTTGCTTTAGCAGCCAACGGAACCCGACATAGCGGCCAAGTTCTTCAAACACGCCAGCGGCAAGCGCCGCGTACAGGACAAAGAGCCAAACGCTGTCTGTTCCTTTTAACGCTGGCCGGCCCGGTTCGAGCACAGCGATGTGCAGCGCTTTTTCGGCCTGCTTTTTCATGATTTTCA